>JAITHH010000110.1 GCA_031280065.1 Treponema sp.
GGGCCGCGATTCAAGTACCATAACCCTGCCGGGACGTAGCCTAGAGGCTAAGGCGCCTGCTTTGGGAGCAGGAGATCGGCGGTTCAAATCCGCCCGTCCCGAATCCCCCGGCCTTCAAACCGGGAAAAATCCCCGGAAAGCCCCAGCCCAAACAGCGCGAAATCGTACTTCACCGGATCATCAGGGCAGAATTCCCGTAAACGTTCCGTCAGCAGAACAACCGCCTTCCGGTCATTCGATTTGCGCTCCAAAAGCCCCAGCCGCCGGGCAGCGCGGCCCGCGTGGACATCAAGCGGAATGAAGAGCGACGCCGGGGAAACGCGCCGCCAAAGCCCCAGGTCCACCGGGCCTTCCTGCCGGACCAGCCAGCGCAGCGCCAAGTTGAGCCGCTTGCACGCCGAGCCCGCGCCGCCGGTTTCAGCGCCGCCCGGATTGGCGATGTGCTTGGTGTACCGTCCGCCATTCCCCTGGGCCATGGTTTCCCGGAACCGGGCAATCCCCTCCCAGACGCCGCCTGCGGACGCAAAAAGCGCTTCCAAGCTGCCCCAGCGCTCATAGCAGGCCCGGAACCCCCGGCAGAAGTAGGCTAAATCGTCCTCAAAAAACGTGCGGTGTATACAGCGGTCTTTGAGCGGGCGGTAATCGCCGGTCATGACAAACGCCGAGGGACTGGGACTCATCAAAGCGAACAGCCGTTCCGCGGAACGGAGGATCAGGTCCCGCCTGCCCCAGGCAATCGCCGACGCCAGAAACGCCGCTATCTCCTGGTCCGCCGGGTTTGCGTAGCGCCGGGGAAACTGCACCGGGTCCTGGAGGATGAATTCAGGCCGGTTGATCCGCCGGTACAGCCGGTTCAGTTCTTTACCCAGATGCGGGAGAAATTCACTTCGATGATCCGCGCCCCCCGTCCGCCCGGCCTGGACGCGGGCCTGCTTATGAGCGGGAATAGTTGGGCGCTTCCTGGGTAATGGTAACATCGTGGGCGTGGCTTTCCCGGAGCCCCGACGCGGTGATCCGGACGAACTTCCGGTACGCCCGCAGTTCCCCGATGGTTTTACAGCCGCAGTAGCCCATGCCCTTGCGGAGCCCCGACACCAGTTGATGCAGATAGTCCCGCAGTTCCCCCTTGTAGGGAACCCGGCCCTCGATGCCTTCGGGCACGGGCGTCTCGTCCTTGCCGATCTGATAGCGGTCTCCGCCCCCTTCGCTGATGGCCCCCATGCTCCCCATGCCCCGGTATTCCTTGTAAATCCGCCCGTCAAAGATGATCTGCTGGCCCGGCGCTTCCTTGAGCCCCGCAAAGAGATTCCCGATCATCACCGCGCCGGCCCCCGCGCCGATAGCCTTGGCAATGTCCCCGGAGAACTTGATGCCCCCGTCGGCAATCACCGGGACATCCGATTTCGCGGCCTCTTCGGCGCAGTCCCACACCGCGCTGAACTGGGGCACCCCCACCCCCGCCACGATCCGGGTCGTGCAGATGGAGCCGGGTCCGATGCCCACCTTCACCGCGTCCGCGCCCGCGTCGATAAGCCGCCGGGTTCCCGCTTTGGACGCCACATTCCCCCCGATGACTGGCGCGCCGAAGCGCTTTTTGATGCCCCGGATGGCGTCTATCACGTTTTTTGAATCCCCGTGGGCGGTGTCCAACACCACATAGTCCACCTTGGCCGCAGTCAGGAGGGGCAGCCGCCGCTCGTAATCCTGGGGAGAGACCGCCGCACCCACCACGAGCCGCCCCGCTTTGTCCAGGGCCGCCTGGGGGAAGCGGTCGTGCTTTTCCATGTCCTTCACCGTGATAAGCCCCGTAAGCCGTCCCTGGCCGTCTACCACCGGGAGCTTCTCTATCCGGTGTTTGTCGAATTTCTCCCGCGCCGAAGCAGTTGAAGGCTCCCCCTGCACCACGACCGGGTCTTTGGTCATCACCTCCAGCACGGAAAGGCCGTCATCCCGGCAGAACCGCAGGTCTCTGCTGGTGATAATCCCCACGAGCAGCCCGCCGGCGTTGAGTACCGGCATCCCCGACACGCGGCGCTGCTCCATCAGGGCCTTCACGTCCCGCACCAGGGCGTCTTCCCCCACGGTTACCGGCGAGTCGATGACCCAATTGAGGTAGCGCTTCACGTTCCCCACCTGGGCGGCCTGCTCTTCGGGGCTCAGATTCCGGTGAATCACCCCGGAACCGCCCTCCAGGGCCATGGCGATGGCCAGCTTCTCCTCGGTTACAGTGTCCATGGCCGCGGAGATGATGGGCGCGTTCAAGAAGAGTTCCGCGCAGAGCCGGGTACGGACATCGCAGTCTTTGGGCAAGGTGTCCGAATAGTCCGGCAGTAAGAGTACGTCGTCGTAAGACAAGGCTTCAGCAAACATGTATTCCTCCAACTGTTCTTTTTACCGCTCATCTGCGGCATCCTTTTCATCTGCGTAATCTGCGGTTCTCCCCTCAATAATGCTCCCGGCTTACCCGCCTATAATCTGGCGGTATTTGGCGGCAATGGTCCGCGCCTTCTTCTCCGCAAGCCCGCAGTAGGCTTCCGGCCTTTCAAAAAATGCCGGCGCATCCTCCACGCGGGATACCAGCCCCAGTTCCGCCAGCTTCAGCCCAATCCGGGCCAGCGCATCCGGCTCCCCCGCCAGCGCCGAAGCAAAACTAAGCCCCTCCCGCTCCGCCCGCAGGGTGATCCGCCGGACGATCTCGTGGGCGTTGGAAAGCCCGCTTTCCGCCAAAAGAATATACGCCGGTTCCGCCATGATCCCGCCGTCCCGAAGATTCGCCGACAGCCGCTCCCGGTCCACGCCCAAACCGGCGATGACCTCCGCCATGCGGCTCACGGCCAGACAAAAGCCGGTAATGTAGTCAGCGATGAACCGCTGGCTTGCCGAGTTGGTCAGGTCCCGCTGATGCTCACTCACCTGATCCATGAAGAAGGTGATCGTCCGGGGCATGAACGTCTTCCACAGGCTCTTCACATGCTCCGAGTTCCAGGGGTTCCGCTTCTGGGGCATGGTGGAGGAGCCCACCTGATCCGCCGCAAAGCCCTCCCGCAGTTCCCCTATTTCACTGCGCTGAAGGTTCCGCAAGTCGTCCGCAAGGTTGGCGATGATCCCAAAGGCGGCGTTGAATTCCAACAGGAGCCGCAGCAGGTATTCAGGCTCCACCAACTGGGTGGAATGTTCCGAAGGCTCAAGGCCCAGCTCGGCCAAATAGCGCCGTTCCAACTCCTCCGGGTCGCGGACGATCATGGATAGGGCGTTATAGGCCCCCGCAGCCCCGGCGAGTTTGCCTTTGAGTTCCCCGGCGCGTTTTTCGATCTCTAAAATGGACTTTCCCAGCCGGGACACGTATTCCGCCAGAGCGAATCCCACGGTGATGGGCACGGCGCGCTGACCGTGAGTCCGGCCTACCTGGGGAGTTCCGGCCTCCCGTTCAGTGAAATCGCAGAGCAGGAGTTCCAGCTTCCGCAGGAGGGGGAGTACTGTCTGCCGGGTTGCGCCGGCGATGCGCCATGCGAGGGCCGTATCCAGGATGTCCGCGCTGGTGGCGCCCAGGTGAACCAGCGGCGCAAGCTCCGCCGGAACCGCGCCCTTGAGGACATTCACCAGGGCCCGAATATTGTGGCGGGTCTTCTCCTCTTCGGCATAGACATCGGCAGGACTCACCGAGGAGGCGGCCTTCTCCAATACATCCCGGAGCGCGGGATTGAGCGTTCCCCGCATCGAAAGATGGGCCGCGATGAGCGCGATTTCCGCCCGCACACAGGCGCGGACAGCCGCCTCTTCCGAAAGCCAGGGAACCAGCGAATCAAATACGGTCTGCTCTGCTAACGAATACCGGTGATCAATAGGGGAAATGTTTTGAAAGATAGCGCGGGTCTGTACTGATGCTTCCATACGGGACTATGGCATAAAAAAACAAGCTTTGTCTAGGATGCGGGGGCCTTCAAACTCTATCCGCGCCCCCTTCACCCCCATTTGCCAACCCCGGTAACTTTGCGGCCAAGAAGACTTGAACTTCCACCCCTCTCAGGACCAGCACCTCAAGCTGGCGTGTCTACCAGTTCCACCATGGCCGCAACTGCTGTCTCTAGTAAAACCGAATTACCGGAGAATGTCAAGCCTTCGCATTGCCTAAAAAGTTTTCTAGCCGAAAATGGGTTAATGACCAATAACTAAAACCTAGCCGAAACAGCCTAAATCGTTGTCAGACAATGATTTAGACTATGAGCTAACTCTATATCCAGCAAAGAGTTAAAATCAAGTGAAAAGCCCCTAAAACAATTTTAAATTGGCTTTTTTTGTCTAAATCCATACAGGAATTAGACTTATTTCGACTAGATTTTATTATTAGGCATCACGGTTTTGTCCGTACTCAGTACCGGCATTAAGAATATCCCCCGCTCCAATGCCACACGGGAACCGAAAGGGCCGATGAGAAAGGATTTTGGCGGCTAAAGTCCGGGAGCCAGCCATTGCCGGGAACCAGCCCCTGACAAAAACCGTCCTCTATGCCGAACTCCTCAAGCCAGCCCAGAACCGTCTCATACTCAGCCTCGTTCAGAAAACGCCCCGG
>JAITHH010000117.1 GCA_031280065.1 Treponema sp.
CAGCCCCTTGCCGCCACAGGCCGGGGGCCTTGCGGGGCCGCTAGTCCTCCGCCGGAACCTTACGCGCCCTTTGCGCCGCTGGTATGGTGTTCTCTGGCAGAGACCTTGCATACGCGCTCCCCTGGCGGTAGAATGGATCATCTTAACCCCTATCAAGGAGACCCTATGCACGCCAACAGCCACAATCAGGCCATACCGGAGGCCGTTATTACCGCGGCGGAAACCGCCCTCGACGCCCAATTACAGACCCTTGCCGCCTACGCGACGCCTCTGACCGCCGAAGACCGCCATAACCTGCTTAAAACAGGGCCAAAAACCTTTCAGTTTGTGGAGCTTGCCCATACCCTGGCCGGGCAAAACCCCCAGTTGACCTCAAAAGCCTTTGACATGGCCGCTTTTTCCGCCGACTGGAACGACGCCCACAATTTGTTAGGCATGGAAAACAAGGCGCGGCAGTTCCTGGAGCTGATTGAGGACATCAGAATGGCCGCCGGAAGCGACTGCGCCCACCATGCCCTTGAAGTCTATGCGGATATTAAGTCCGCCGCCGGCCGGAACATTCCCGAAGCCCGGGCCGCTTATGAGCAGCTCAAAGCCGCCTACCCCAACAAAAGCCGAAAACACCGGCAAAATGCGGCTGAATAGACCTCAAACCGGGCAAAAAGCAAGAAAAATGAGGCTTTTTGCCTGCCCGTCTACACTCTGAGCATACCCGGCTACACTCGGAGCATACCCAACTACGCTTTGAGCATACACGGGTATTCTCGGAGCATACCCAACTACGCTTTGAGCATACCCGGCTGCACTCGGAGCATACCCGGCTGCGCTTTGAGCATACCCATCTACGCCCGGAGAGTACCCGGCTCTGCTTTTTGCATAGTCCGCTATGCCGCGCCATTGACGAGGGATTTTAAGGGGGCGGGAACCGCCCCCTTATGGAACTATGACGCCAGACCCGCCCCGGCCGCGGCTTCTTCGTCCTCCCGATGCGCCTGCGGACGCTCCTCCGCCTGGTCCACCAGGGACGAAAGATCATCCCCGCCCCGGAAACGCAGCACATTCACCATAAAGATATTCAGCTTGTTCACGATGTTCGGCGGCAGCAGATTCCCGTCCACCTCCACCGAGAGAACCGGGTAGTTCCGCTCCCGCGCCCAGGGGGTAAAGAGCCCCTCGATCACCCGCCCGATCAGACAGGCAAAGGGGGAGATATTCACCACGCCCGAATAGCCCGCGTCCATGGCCGCCGCCGCCGAACCAGACGACACGGCGATTTCCGAGTTCAGCTCCAGATTCACAAAATGCTCCTCGGTGTACCGCATGATCTTCCGCATATCGTGGGGCGTTTCCGGGATAAGACCCGTGGGCTCCAGGATGGCGAGCGTCTTCTTTTCTACCGAGCGCTTCCACCACTCCTCGATTTCCAGTTTTTTGAGGTCCCGCCAGGGTTTTGAGAACAGCCGCGTACCGCGCTTGCGGAGCTTGATGAGCTTTTTGAGGGCGTATTCCCGCACAAAGTCCAGATAGTGAATCCACTCGGAAATGCCCGCCACTTTGACCACGATGCCGCGCTCGCTCATCAGATCCGTCAGCTCCCCCACCGCAAAGTCGTCGCGGCGCACGTAGATCTCGCCCACCACCAGCACCCGCGGACAGTCAGGCAGGCTGCGCTTCAGGGGAATTTTCCGCACGTCCTTGGCAAGCTGCGCGAGTTCCTTCCATATTAGCTTGGGATGGTGTTCCACCGCCCCCATGACCTTGCGCCAGGACTGTTCAAAGACCGCCTGGGCCTGCGCCGGGTCATGGGCAAGGGCCTTGAGCGCGCACTGAATGTCCTTGAGGCAGTCGGAGAGGACCAGCCCCTTCCACATTTCCTTGGCGAAGCCGGGGCCAAGCTCGGTGTATGAATTGTCCGCCGAAAGGATGAATACCACCACGTTCTCCAGCCGGAGGTCCCGGAACAGGTTTTCGTAGAAGACATAGTACTGCCCGGTCCGGCAGGGCCCGGTGGTGATGGGCACAAAGAGCAGGTACAGCTCGTCCTTGCGGTATTTGCTGCTTGAAAGGAACTCCAGCGCGCTCCCCAGCACCAGATGGCTGGGCACGCACTCCTTGCCCGATGCGTGCGAGCGGGCGACCTGCACGGTCTTCGCCGTGGCCACCGGCAGAGCCTCCGCGCTGATCCCCAGACCCCGCAGCGACGCGCCCATATACTCGGTGGAGATGGCCCCCATGTTGGACAGGAGCACCTTCACCCGTGAATTCCCCCGAATCGGAACCTTCTCGCCGCTTTTCACGTTGTCCACGCGCAGGTCAAACCCGCCGCCGGCCTGTTTCTCGCTGGTAAAGCGCCAGCCGTTGTCGTAGCGCTCAGCCTCAATCTCGGTCTTCTTGGCCCGGTAGCCGTCAACGATGTCCAAAAAGGCTTCGACGCGGGTATCGACGCCGGCGTCAGCGGAATGGGAATCGAGTTCCAGCACGAGGAAGGGCTTTTGGCCCATCACCCATTTGATGTAGTGCAGGATGAATGAATCCGGCGCGCAGGAGAAGTTGGTGATATAGGTAAGGTAGATGTTGTCTTCTTTCTTGAGGAGGCTCGCCGCCTTCACGTCCTGCTGGCCGTAGTACCAGTACATATTGGAGAAGATTTCTTCGTCCTGGAAGGGCAGAATGTCGAAGGGCACGATGGAGTAGCCCCGCGTGGCGAACTTGCGGGGGATGCCCATGTTCGCTTCCGGCGTAAAGGCGTTGTACGGGCGGCCCAGCACAGCGATGACCGGGCGCTCCGCTTTGCGGGCTTCGTCCAGCGCCTCCCGGCCCATCCGTTTTATCGCGTCGAAGTACTCCCGCTGTTTGGCCATTGCCGTTTCAAACGCCGCTTTGGTCTCCGCCTCGCCGATGCCCAGCCGCGCGGTCATCTGGCAGAACAGCTCCAGGGCCTTGCCGTCTCCGAATTTGAAGCTGACCACCAGGGGCAGCCAGCGTTTCCTGTCAATATCGGGAAACGCCTTCTCGATGTAATAGGGAAGGCTCTGCGTGATGGGACAAAAGTTGGCGTGCACCTCGTTCTCATACGAGGGCATATCCCGGAAGTGCGGGAGGAACACATAGTCCGCCCCCTTGTCCAGGCAGTCCTGCACCGCGCCGTGGGCGATCTCCGCGGGGAAACAGTAGGTTGATTCCGCGCGGGCAACCCCCGCATGGGCGACCTCGGTCGAGAGGAAGGTCTGAATCCCCAGCCCGCGGAAGAACCACGAATACAGCGGGTAGAGGGTATGCACCGAAAACGCCCGGGGAATGCCGACTTTGTAATTCCGCTTGAAGGCCGCCGGGGAAATTTCCGCCGCGGCGTATTCTTCAAACAGCATCTTCTGGCGCTTCTCGACGTAGTCAAAGACCGGCGCGGTATCGGCAGCGGCCTTGCGCATATTGGTGTACTTGTTGCAGCGTCCGCCGAACATGTACTTGTGTCCGTTCCCGGCGGACGGCGGGCCCACCGAGAGCACCTGAATCGGGCAGCCGTTTTCGCAGGCTTTGCAGGTGAAGACCCGCTCGTAGCCGATCTCCCGGCTGATGATGCTGTCGATGACCGCGTTACATTCCCCAAGCAGGCCGTCCGCGTGTTTGCGCTTGGCAAGCAGGGCCACGCCGAAACAGCCCATGAGTTCCGGTGAGGGCGGCACGAGGATTTCCTTGCCCAGGAGCATGGCAAAGGCCAGGGGAACCGCCGGATTTTTGGCGACCCCGCCCTGGAGGAAAATCTTGCCGCCGATAGTGCGGTTGCCCACCACCCGGTTGAGGTAGTTGGACACGATGGAGCAGGCGATTCCCGCGGTGATATTCTCCCTGCCCGCGCCCTGCTGGACGGCCTTGCGGATGTCGCTGTTGATAAAGGCCGAGCAATGTTCGCCGAATTTACAGGGCGCGTCAGCTTGCAGGGCGATGGGACCGATGTCCCTGGCGCTGTGGATCGACAGATCCCCTGACGCGCTTTCTTCCAGGAAGGAGCCGGTGCCCGCGGAGCAGGCTTCGTTCATGGCGTAGTCAATGGGCACGCCGTTTTTCAAGAGCACGTACTTCGCGTCCTGGCCGCCGATCTCGAAGATCGTCTCGACGCCGGGGTCAAAGTAGGTGGTTCCCACCGCGTGGGCGATGATCTCGTTGTACACGCCGGGGGTTTCCAGGAACACGCCCAGAATCTCGCGGCTGGAGCCGGTGGCGGACACGAGGCGGATGTCGATGGTTTTCCCGCCCGTATCGGCGATGACTTTCTCCTGAATGATCGAAAGGCACTCCTTGAGGGCCTTGACCGGGTCTCCGTGGGTGCGGCCATAGTGGCTCGCCACGATTTCGTCGCTCTCCATGTCCACGAGGCACGCTTTGGTGGTGGTGGACCCGCCGTCCACGCCCAGGATATAGCGGCGGCCGGCAATCACTTTACCTTCGCCCTTGTCGAAGAACCGTACCTTGTCTTTCCAATCCCGCAGGGAACTGAGGGTTCCGAAGCGGATCGCGTTGGGTTTGAGGAGTTTCTCCGGCGTCGGCAGGGGGCTCCCCGATTGGGGGGCCAGAACCGCCGCGCCCAGGGCCTCGAATACCGCCGCGGTCTCCGGGATGATGAACTCGATATGGGGGGCTTTTTCCCGGATAAAACGGATGATATGGCGGTTAAGGGTGATGCCGCCGGTCAGGACGACCCGTCCGCCGGTTACTTTGGCCCGTTTGAGAAAATCGATCACTTTGACGGCCATCACGTCCGAGAGGGACAGCACGATGTCGTCTTTGGTGGCTTCCCGTTTGTTGAGGCGGTGAGTGCAGTCGCTTTTCATGAAAACCGAACAGCGGGTGGACAGGGGATAGACTTTGGCGGTGTCAGGCACCCTATCGATGTCTTCCAGCGTCATGTCCATGCGGGCGAGCTGCTGTTTGAGGAACTCGCCGGTGCCGGAGGCGCATTTGTTGCCGGAGAAGTTGTTGATGATCTTGCCGTCAGCGTCCAGGGAGTAGACGACCAGGTCCTCGCCGCCCATGCTGACGACGGCGTTTGCCTTGAGCCCCAGGGCCCGCAGCGCCGCCTCCACACAGAGGGGTTCCAATGTGCCGGATGCGGCAAACATGAAGCGGCCCTCATTGCCCGTTACCAGGGCGGGAATTCCCGCCGGTACGCGGCCTGATGTCAAAAGTTTCCGGGCAGCCGCGGCAAAGTCCCCTTCGTGGGGCACGGCGGCGCTCCAAACCGCCCGGCTGTCAGCGCCGCCCGAATTTCCTTCCATTAAAACCATTTTTAAACTGGTGGAACCGATATTGATACCTAAAGAACGCATAAAAACCTCTTTAACGTGCGAGCCGCTGATTAATGAATCAGCGCTTCCTCGAAATCCAGTCTACTCTATCCAAATTCACCGGGCCTGGCTAGGGCATGAACCGCCGTTATTTGAGGGCGGACGCGGAGCAGACTTCCAAATGATCACGTGTTTTTTCAAAATGATACGGAGATTTCATTACAAGAACGGATGACAGGGCAATTCAGCAAAGAGAAAGGGGGGTATAACCGGCAGCGGCTCTCCCCCCTCCTGTTTTCCGGTTAACCGCTTTAATGGCACCAGCCGCCGCGTCCCCCGGTATTGCCCCACCCATAGCTGTGCCGGGGGCCCATTGCAAATGTATTGGCCTGCAGGTCATAGCTTTTGCCGTTTATGGTCAGTTTGACTGGCTGCACGTACGGCGCGCCGTAATTGTTCCACGCGAAGCCCTCCACGCTCACCTGCGCTCCTTCCTTGAGGCCGTCAATAAAGCCGGTCAGCCGTTCAAGCCCTGGCACATAGTAAACGTGGCCGCTGTTTACCACGGCGATTACCCCGTTCTCCAACTGAAGGGTTCCCATTACGCTCACCGGTTGGGAGGGATAGCCGGGGTTCCGCCCCCATTGCGGCCCCCAGCCCTGCTGCGCCGAAACAAAACCGGTTAAAACTAAACCGATTACCGCCATTACAAGTGTCTTTCTCATACCGAATCTCCTATAAAACAAGCTGCCTAGTATATACCGTACAATTGTGTCGAAATTATGTCAATGTTTTTACTGAATTGCTGTTTGAAGACGCCGCGATCATCGTTTGAGTATGTCTTGAACCGGGGAGGAGGTCAAGTTATGCGGGGAGGCGCAAACCAAAGGTTCGATGGCCTCCGGCATTCCGCTTGATGAATTCCTTTAGGGAAACGCTGAGTAAAGCGGATGAAACCGCAGATTACACGGAGGTACGCAGATTAACGCTGATGCTGGCCGTCTTTTTCCGCGTCACTTCCGTGTCTTCCGTGGTTCGGTTTGTTTTAATCAGTGCTTCCCTAAGCCTGCACGGTTCGGGTATCTCCGACGGTTCCCTTGAGCTGCGCCTGCAGCCGCTTAAAATCTTCCAGGTTCACATACTGTTCGATAAGCGCGAGTATCTCCAGTTTACCCTCTTCATTGCCTATTCCCCGGCCCTCTTCCCATGCCTGCTCTTTCCAAACCCGCTCCGCGATGTTCAGGTCAAACTCCGCCGTCAGCATGTTTTCTACCTCCCCGGCATTCCGCTCAATGAATTCCTTCAATATGTCATTGGCGGTACAGTACCGTACTGCCTGCCGTATCGCCTTTGCCAGCGCCGCCCGCCGCTCCTTCGCGCTCAGTCCCCGCAGCGCCTCCGCCGGCCCGAGGTTTTCCTGCACCCGCGCCACAAACCGCGCATAGCCCCGCAGGGCCGGGCACTTCTCCATCGGCGCTTCGCTGTGCCCCTCATTGATATTGTATATCTTCACTATCAGTTCAAGCGCTGTCTCCGGGCAGCCTTCCGCTTCCGTAAAGAGATCGGACAGCCGCA
>JAITHH010000262.1 GCA_031280065.1 Treponema sp.
CTATTCAACCACTGCGCCCAACGCGGCAGACGACGCATACCGGGCATAACGGGCCAAATAACCGGACGTAACCCGCAAAGCCGGAGCCCGCCACTCAGCCCGCCGCCGGACCAGCTCCCCCTCATCCACATCCACCCGCAAAGAACGCCCCGGAATGTCAATCTCAATCACATCCCCTTCCCGCAGCAGGGCAATCACCCCGCCCTCCGCCGCCTCCGGGGAAACATGCCCAATAGCCGCCCCCTTGGTAGCCCCCGAAAACCGCCCGTCCGTGATCAGCGCAGCCTTGTCGTCCAACCCCATCCCGGCCAGCGCCGCCGTAGGAGCCAGCATCTCCTTCATACCCGGCCCGCCGCGAGGCCCCTCATAGCGAATCACAATCACATCCCCCGCCTGAATACGCCCTCCCATAATCGCCTCAAACGCCGCTTCCTCAGCGTCAAAAATCCGGGCCGGGCCCCGGTGTTTCAGCATAGAAGGAGCCACCGCGCTTTGCTTAACCACCGCGCCTTGGGGGGCCAGATTGCCCCAAAGCGCCGCCACCCCCCCCGTGGCCGAGTAGGGATTATCCAGCGGGCGGATCACCTGGGGATTCCGGTTCACCGCATCCTTAAAGTGATCCCCCAGCGTACCCGCCACACTGAGCGCGGCGGAATCAATCAGGCGCTTCCGGGACAGCTCCTTGAGCACCGCGGACACGCCCCCCGCCGCATGGAGTTCCTCGATGGGGTCCGGGCCCGCCGGAGCCAGCCGGCAGAGGTTGGGAGTCTCCGCGCTGACCTCGTTGAAAAGCCGTAAGTCCAGGCTGAATCCCGCTTCCCGGGCAATAGCGGGGAGGTGGAGCGCCGTGTTCGTGGAACAGCCCAGGGCCATGTCCACCGCCAGGGCGTTCATAAAAGCCGTCCGGGTCATAATAGCACGGGGGCGCAGGTCCTGCTTGACCAGTTCCAGCACCCGCATCCCCGTCTTCTTGGCCAGCCGCAGCCGTTCCGCCATCACCGCCGGAATCGTGCCGTTCCCCGGCAGCGCCATGCCCAGCGCTTCGGTAACGCAGTTCATCGAGTTGGCGGTAAACATCCCGGAACAGGAACCGCAGCCCGGACAAGCCGCGTCCTCCAGGACGGCGAGCTCCGCCTCGTCCATCTTACCGGCCCCCACCGCTCCCACCGCCTCGAACATAGAAGTCAGCGTCAGCGCCCCGCCGCCCGAAGCGGCGTTTCCTGGAACGGCGTTCCCTGGAACGAGGGGCCTCCTGCCCGCCAGCATAGGGCCCCCGGAAACGAATATCCCCGGCAGATTGAGCCGGGCTGCGGCCATGAGCATCCCCGGCACGATCTTGTCGCAGTTGGGAATGTAGATCACCCCGTCAAAGCCGTGGGCCATGACCATACACTCAATCGAATCCGCGATGAGTTCCCTGGTCGCCAGGGAATAGCGCATCCCCTCATGGCCCATGGCGATGCCGTCGCAGACCCCGATTACCGGGAAACGCGCCGGTACGCCCCCGGCCAGGCGTACCCCGTCCGCGGCAGCCCTGGCAACGGCGTCCAGATGCAGATGTCCCGGCACGATCTCGCTCCAGGACACGGCAATGCCGATCAGGGGCCGGCTGAATTCCTCGTCAATGAACCCCAGGGCCTTGAACAGGGCGCGATGGGGCGCGCGGGCAGCGCCCTTATTGACCGAATCACTTCTCATACAAATCTCCTTCCAATCTCCGCGCCGCCATGAAACAGCATACCGGGCAGGCGGGGCGCGGTCTCCGCTGCCGCGCCGGCGCCTACTCTTCTTCCCAAGAAAAATCGCCGGGTTCGTTTCCCTCCACCGCCGCACCTTCCTGGAAACGGCAGCGCTCCTGACGGTTATCTTCTATATATATACCGCCGCCGGAAGCGGCCTTATTGCCCCGGACATGGCCCCAGAGCTGGAGCGTCCCTGTAGCCTTCAGGAAGACGCCCCCGCCCTGGTCAGCGGTATTGCCGGTAATCGCCGCGCCGCGCCGCACATAGGCCGCGCCATCGGCAACATAGACGCCGCCGCCTTTGCGGGCGTTATTTTCGGCCACCAGGCCCCCGGAGTATTTGAACTTGCCCCCCTCGACGTACACGCCGCCGCCCATCAAGCCCGTATTGTCCCGCACTTCGCCGCCCTGCATGACGATGGAACTCCGGTATCCCGCACAGAGGCCGCCCCCGCCTTGCAGTTCCCCGGAGGATCGGTTGCCCCGGACGATTACCCGGTCCCGGATCACGACAGAGGACCCATCATCCGTGCAGAGGCCGCCCCCGCAAAGGGCACGGTTGTTCTCCAGGCGGGCCCCTTCTCCCAGCGTACAGCGGGAAGCTCCGGCAAGGTACACGCCGCCGCCGTCATCCCCGGAACGGTTATCCGCCACCCGCACATCACCCAAAACGCTCAAGGAGCCGCCCCGCATACAGATCCCGCCGCCGTCCGCCCCGGCCTGGTTGTCCTCCATGCGGGCGCTGCCGCCCAGCGCCACGCCTGAATCGCGGGAAGCATAGATTCCGCCGCCGTTCCGTCCGGCCTGATTGCCGCTGATCCGGGCGTTCCCCCCCAGGCTGAACCGGCTGCCGTAGGCAACGGCGCCGCCGCCGTCGTACTCGCACCAGTTGTCCATGATGGCGGCGTTACCCTCCATCACGCCTTCGGACTGGTTGAGGATGAGGCCGCCCCCGGCGTTGCCGCTGATCCGGGCATCCCCGGCCATGACAAAACTGCTGCGGTACAGCAGCGCGCCGCCCGCTTCATCGGTACGCACCGCGTTGTCCCCTATCCAGGCGTTGGCTTCCAGACGCAGGCTCCCCTCGTAGACAGAGACCCCGCCGCCCTCCTCCGCCAAATTGCCGCTCACCTCCGCCCCGGTTCCCAAGACGAGGGCCCCGCCCTCCACGAAGACGCCGCCGCCGCCGTTCCCGCTGTCCCCGCTGTCCCCGCCGGTTATGCGGATGTTTTCTAAACGTATCCGGGTATTGCCCCTGAGCGCCAAGACCCGCCTGCCCGCCACGCCACGCAGTTCCGCCCCGGCCCCCGGAAGCCCGGCGATGAGCAGCTCTTCCCCGCCGGAATCTTCGATAACAAAGACGCTCTGTTCACGCCAGTCCGCGCCGGGCGCTTCGCCTTCCGGCTGGCCCAGCGCACCGGCCTCGCTTTCCCCGTCCAGAATTCCAAGCGCCGTGATGCGCCGCGCCCCGCTCTCCCGTACCGCGGCCAGCGCCCTGCTCAGGGTTTTGAAAGGGCGATCCGCGCTCCGTCCATCGTGGTCATCGCTGCCTGCGGGGCTTACATAGACGCCTTCCCGTGCCGTAGCGGGGAGCAAGTCCGATTCGGCCAGTGGACGGGCCGCGGCAAACCCCGCGCCCAGCAGGAGGGCCGCTATAATGCTTATGATACGTTTGGTGCTGTTCATCCTGTTCTCCTTTGGCGG
>JAITHH010000157.1 GCA_031280065.1 Treponema sp.
GGAAAGGGATGGGGGCCCATGACCGAACCGAGGACGTAGTGGGTGTCCCGCACCCGGCTCACCCATTCCCGCATGGTCTCGTTGACCGCGTCCTTCAAGGTCTGAGTCCCCGACGTAACCGGATGAACCTTCGCGCCCAGAAGCTCCATGCGGTACACATTGAGGGCCTGGCGTTCCGTGTCTTCCTTGCCCATAAAGATTTCGCACTCAAGGCCCAGCAGCGCGGCGGCGGTCGCGGCGGCCACTCCGTGCTGTCCCGCGCCGGTTTCCGCGATGATCCGGGTCTTGCCCATTTTTTTTGCCAGCAGCGCCTGCCCCAGCACGTTGTTTATCTTATGGGAACCCGTATGGTTTAAGTCTTCCCGCTTCAGGTAGACCTTCGCGCCCCCTAAATCGGCGGTCATTTTCTCCGCGTAGTACAGCAGGGAAGGCCGCCCCGCGTAATTGGCGAGCAGGTCTTCCAGTTGCGCGGTAAAAACAGGGTCTGTTTTGGCGTGTTCGTAGGCCTTTTCCAGATTTCCGATCTCATTCATCAGGGTTTCAGGGATGTACTGTCCGCCGTAATCGCCGAATCTGCCGTGTTTCATGATTCCTCCTTCGATTTTGCAGGGGGGCTCCGCCCCCTCAACCCCCGCCGGGGTCTTGTAATTGGCCGCGAAAGCGGCCTACCTTGAGGCCCCCCGGTCCCCCCATTCGCCTAGCGTGTAATTTGCAATAGGCGCATGACCAAGCCATCCGGGGGGTGCGGGGGGCCTGGGCCCCCCGCATTCTTCTAATTAAATCCATTATCTTGTCCAAATCCTTGAACCCATTGGTTTCCGCGCCGCTTGAAACATCAACACCATAGGGGCCCAGCGCAACAGCCCGGTCAATGTTATGGCCGCCAATGCCGCCGGCAAGAAACCAGGGCCTGCTAAACCCGCCGCCCAGAACACCCCAGTCAAAGGCCGTTCCCGTGCCGCCGCCCTGATCAAACAAAACATAATCCGCAGCCGTCCGCTCCGCCAGGACAAACGCGGCCCGCTCATTGCCCCGTCCAAGCTGGAACGCCTTTATCACCGGTACAGAACACAAATCCTTGAGCCCGGCGATGTACGCTTCATCCTCGCCGCCATGAAGCTGGGCCATGGCGATGACCCCGTCTTGATACAAGGCCCGAATCGTCTCAGGCGGCGCGTCCGCGAACACCCCCACCGGCGTGATTCGCCCTGTCAAACGGGCCCGAAGCCGCGCCGCAAAACCGGCGGATACCTGGCGGCGGCTTTCGGCAAACACAAACCCGATATAGTCAGGGCCCGCTTCGTTCACCAAATCAATATCCGCCTCCCGGAACAGCCCGCAGATTTTAATCTTCACTGCCGCCCCCGCAGCCGCGCAAGATACGCCCCCTTATCAGCCGAGCGCATCAGGGCTTCGCCAATGAGTACGGCGTCAACGCCGCTGCTTTCAAGCCGCCGCACGTCCTCCGCCGATTGTATGCCGCTCTCCGCGACAAAGAGAACGCCCGCCGGCGTCAGTTCACGCAGACGCAGGCTCACGGACAGATCAACCGCAAAGGTTCTGAGGTCCCGGTTATTCGCCCCGATGATCCGCGCCCCGCAGTCCAGGGCTGCGGCAAGCTCGGCTTCTGTGTGCGCCTCCACCAGCGCGGAAAGCCCCAGATCGCCGGCAAGCCCGATATACGCGGCCAAGACCGGCGGCTCCAAGAGGGCGCAGATCAGCAGCGCTGCGGCGGCCCCCAGAACTTTCGTCTCGTATAGCTGGTATTCGTCCACGATAAAGTCCTTGCGCAGCGCGGGAATCCCCACGGCCCCGGCAATCTCCCGCAGATGCGCGCCGCTGCCCCCAAAGTAGTCCGGCTCGGTAAGCACCGACACCGCCGACGCCCCCGCAGCCTCGTATTCACGGGCGATTTGCAGGTGGGGAAAGTCCTCCGCAATGATCCCCTTCGAGGGAGACGCCCGCTTGACCTCGCAGATAAACGAGAGCCCCGGGCGGCCTAACGCCGCTTCAAATTGACCGGGAGTACCGCAAAGCGGCCCGGGGGCTTCCGCCGCTTCCCGCATCCGCTCCAGGGGAAGCCGCCGCCGCGCCTCTGCAACCCGCTTCCGGGCGCTCACCGCAATATCATCAAGGATCATGCGGCCCGTCCTTCGTCCAATCCGTCCGGGACAGGGCGATAAACTGTTCAAGCTGATTGAGCGCCTTCCCGCTGTCAATCGTTTCTTCGGCAAGACGTACCGCATCCCGCATCGGCAGACCGGAACGGCTGATGTACAGGGCCGCGGCGGAATTCAGCAGGACCGCATCCCGCTTGGGGCCCCGGGCCCCGGATAGAATATCCCGGGTGATTTGGGCGTTGAGCGCGGGAGCGCCTCCGGCCAGGTCTTCTTTCTTGCAGCGGGTGAATCCAAACTGCTCAGGCTCTATGGTATAGGCGCGGAACGTTCCCCCGCGCACTTCGCAGACGCGGGTGGGAGCGCTGAGGGATATTTCGTCCAGCCCATCAAGGCCGTACACCACCAGGGCGTTTTTCACCCCCAGGTTGGAGAGCACCTGGGCCATCGGTTCTACCAGTTCCTCATCGTACACCCCAAGCAGTTCCATATTCGCCCCGGCAGGGTTAACCAGGGGCCCTAAGATGTTGAAGATCGTCCTGATCCCCAATTCCTTCCGCACGGGCGCCACGTATTTCATTGAGATATGGTAGTTCTGGGCAAACAGAAAGCAGAGCCCGATGGTTTGCAGGAGTTTGAGGCTCCGTTCAGGGGGTATGCTGATGTCCACCCCCAGGCTTTCGAGCACATCCGCCGACCCTGACTTGCTGGACGCGGCGCGGTTACCGTGTTTTGCCACACGCGCTCCGGCGGCGGAAGCCACCAGGGCCGCGGTGGTGGAAATATTGAAGGTGTTGGCGCGGTCTCCCCCGGTTCCCACGATCTCCAGCGCGTCCATGTTATGCAGGATACGGATGCAGTGCTTCCTCATGCCCGCCGCGGACGCGGTGATCTCGTCGATGGTTTCGCCTTTCACGGCCATGGCGGTCAGGAAGGCGGCCATCTGAATACCGCTGGCCTTCCCCTCCATGATTTCATGCATCACTTCCTCGGCCATTTCATAGGGGAGGTTTTCCCTGCGGGCCGCCTTGATAATCGCCTCTTTTATCATCCCTGCTATCCTCAAAACGTTTCTATGTATAGAAACGGTCTACCTGTATCTTTATAGAGAAACACTTGGTTTGTCAAGGGCAGAGGAAACATCAGAGGAAAAAAGTTTACAGGGTTTGTGCGCGTCTTCGGGGGCCGCCGCCGGAATTAACTGAGGAACCTCACCAGCGCCCGCGCCGCTTTGCCCCGGTGACTGAGGCGGTTCTTTTCTTCGGCAGAGAGTTCCGCGACGGTAAGTCCCCTGCCGGGGAGATAGAGGATAGGATCAAAGCCGAAGCCCCCCGCGCCCTGTCCGGCTCCCGCTTCCGGGGGGATGATCTCGCCCTCCAGCGTTTCCTGTGCCGCGAAGAACCGGTTTTCGGTATAGAGGAGGACCATCGCGCAGACAAAGCGGGCGCTCCGCTGCCGGGCGTTGCCAAGTTCCGCGAGGAGCAGGGCGTTCCGCGCAGCATCGCCGAGCTTGCTCCCCGCCTCCGCGCCGTAACGGGCGCTGTATATTCCCGGTCTGCCCCCCAGGGCATCCACGCAGAGCCCGGAATCATCGGCAATCACCGGGCCCGTTTGACCGGCATCCGCCAGGAAGCGGGAAAGCGCACGGGCCTTGAGCAGGGCGTTCTCCAAAAAACTGTCCCCGGTCTCGTCAGGGTCAAAGGCGATTCCCGCTTCCAGCGGCGTTTTGAGGGGATGCCCGCAGCCGGCGGCGGACAGAATAGCGGCAAGTTCCTGTTTTTTATGCGCGTTCCCGCTGGCAAACCAAAGGACCATGCCC
>JAITHH010000312.1 GCA_031280065.1 Treponema sp.
CCCGCCATCAGAAACGCCAGGCTCCCCGCTTCAAGGGCCGCCTTGTCCGCCGCCCTTAGTTTCCGGTACAGCGCCTGCCGTCCCGCCGCCGCCGCCGTGCCGCTGCTCACCGCCGTTCCGCCCTGCTTCCCCGCAACGGCCATCGTGTAAGTCCGCTTTCCCAGGTCTAATCCCGCATACCGCCCGGTCTCTTCCATACTTCCGCTCCTTACAATAAAATAAGGGCCGGGAGCGGTTATCGGGCGTGGCGCGCCGTACTCCTATTCGCGGTCTGCCTGTTTGACGGGCAGCCGCGTTTTACTTTACGGCGGCCGGTCTTAACTATTCTCTGTGCCGGGGTTCCTCCCTCGCGGGATTTCCTCACTGCACGGATCAGCCTTCCGCCTCTTATAATTAGACCCGCAAGGGGCTGACCTTCCCTGGCCCCGTCAGACCAGAGTACCGTGTTCTCCCGATAATCTAAATCATAGGTTCTCTGCGGTTTAAATCCGTACCGAACCGAATTTAATCAGCGTTACCTTAGAGATATTGAGTAGGGACAAACCCCTTGCCCAAATCCCCCCGCCAGCGTACCATGAGCGCACAGTACAGAAACGGACGGCGGCTATGAAAATAACGGAAGCCAGGCGGCGTTTGTTGTGCCTGCTTGTTATCGGCGGGATCATGTGGTCAACAGCGGGGTGCGGCGTGAAAACAGCGGTACAAAATGAAAAGGCGGCCAGCGCCGCAACTGCGGATGAGGACGCGCCGGAGCCCGCGCTCAAACCCCTGAAAGGGGCCTACCTGGAAATCAGTCTGGGCAGCCCCGCGCCTCATCACGGTCTGCCGCTCCACGCTGCCCATTCCCCTTCCCTCCTGGACCTGCTGCGGGTACTACAGAAAGCCCAGGGGGATAAGAAAATCAAGGGACTGGTCCTCAACACAGCGGACTTTGCCGGAGGCCGGGAGTTTGTATGGGAACTGCGGAGCGCTCTGGAATCTTTTAAGGGAGCGGGCAAGCGGATCGTCGCCTTTATCGATGACGCCGATCTGGACCGCTACCTCCTGGCATCCGTGGCGGATGTTATCGTCATGGATCGGACCGGGTCGCTGACCCTGACCGGCTACGTCTATGGCCGGGGCTACCTGCGCCAGACCCTGGAGAAGCTGGGAATCGGGGCGCGGGAACTCCGCTACCTGGACTACAAGTCCGCCGCGGAGACCTTCACCAGGGATTCGCTTTCCGAGGCGGATCGCCTGCAATATAACGCCTACTTGGACGATGTTTTCGGCCTTACCAAAGCAACCCTCATGCGGGCCCGTTCCTGGAGCGGAGAGCAATTCGACGCCATCCTGAACCAGGAATTCCTCTTTTCCGCGTCCGCCGCCCAAAGCCGGGGCCTGGCGGATCGTCTTGGACGGGAGGAGGCCCTGCGGGAGGCCATAGAAGCGCTTGAAGGCCGGAGGGCTGAAACCATTCTGAGCTACGGGGGCGAAGGGCTTTTGGCAGGCCGCCGCAGGCGGGAATACCGCATCCCCAGCCGGTTCAAGGGAAGGCTCTTTGCCCAGGAAATCGCCGTGATCCGCGCCGAAGGGGAGACCAGCATGGATCGGGGCATGGGCGTGCGGGAGCTTGCCCGGACCATCCGGGAGATCGCCGCGCGGCCAGCGGTTCAGGCCATGGTGATCCGCGTTGATTCGCCTGGGGGCAGCGCCGAAGCCGCGGATTATGTGGCCCAGGCGATCCGGGAGGCGCGGGAACTGCTGCCGGTGGTGGTTTCCATGGGTTCCGTTGCCGCTTCCGGCGGGTACTGGGCCTCGATGTACGCGGATCACATTACCGCCTCCCCCTATACCCTCACCGGTTCCATCGGGGTCATCGCAACCTGGTTCTACGAGAAGGGCGTCTACGATACCCTGGGCGTTTCGGTGGACGCCCTCCGCCGGGGAGCGCACGGAGACCTCTTTACGGGGATATTCCTCCCCCGGCGGGACCTGACCGCGGACGAAGAGGAGCGCTACCGCCGCTATATCCTGGACCTCTATAGTGAATTTACCGCGAAAGTTGCGGAGGGCCGCAAGATGGACGCTGAACGGGTTGAATCCCTGGCCCAAGGCCGGGTGTATTCGGGCCTTGAGGCCCAGCGGCTGGGCCTGACGGACAGCGTGGGCGGACTTTCAGAGGCCCTGGACAAGGCCAGGGAGCTTGCGGAAATCCCCGCGAAGAAGCGGGTGGTGTACCGGGAATATCCCAAGCCGGACCTCTGGGACGCGCTGCGGGACATGCTGCCCGGCGGGCTTGGGGCCGCTGTCCGGGGGAGCGCCTATCCGGGCCTGGACGCCTTGAGCACGGAGGCGGGGCTTCCCCTGGGCCTGGTTGCGGCGCTCTGGGAACAGCTCCGGTATCGCATTGCCTGTAATGGCCGGGCCATGCCGGTTCTCCCCCTGGCTGAGGCCGCCGGGCTGTCCTGGTGAGCGCCAGGCCGCGTCAAGCCCGTGATGAACGCCGGATTCCCGGTAAGTCCGGGGGCCGCTATCGCCGGCTTGATTGGAGCCTGGAATTTCTCAAGGCTGCGGACTTTGCGGATGCCTTCTGGACGCTTCTTCCCGCGCCCTTGATAGAGCATAGTTACCAGGCATACAAACAAAGCAAGCGGCGCGGGCTCATACCCGCGCCGCTCACAAAAAGGCGCCTGGCGTCTTTTTACCTTACCTATTTAGCATAAGCGGTAGTTTTGGTAAGGAAAACGAGCCATTTCGTTACGGTTGTAACTTTTTTACCTGACGCTTCGGCTTCCTG
>JAITHH010000012.1 GCA_031280065.1 Treponema sp.
CTGCCAGAGGGCTACGATACGCTGATAGGCGAGAACGGCTCGACGCTTTCAGGCGGCGAGCGCCAGCGGATTTCCATTGCCCGCGCCCTGTTGAAGAACGCGCCGGTGGTGCTGCTGGATGAAGCCTCGGCCAGTCTTGACCCGGAAAACGAAAGCGAGATTCAGGCGGCGATTTCCGCGCTGGTCAAGGGCCGCACGGTTATCGTCATTGCCCACCGTCTGCGCACCATCGCGGGCGCCGGCAAAATTGCGGTCCTGGAAAACGGGCGGCTTGTGGAGGAAGGAACGGGCGAAGCGCTGCTTGACCGGGACGGCCTTTTCGCCCGGCTCTACCGGATACAGGAGGAGAGCATGGGCTGGACGCTGGGCAGGTAGCGGCGCTGTCTGCGGGGGTTCCACCCCCGCAACGCCCCCGCCGGGGGGTTATAAACCCCCCGGTCCCCCCACTGGCCAGGCGCGTTGTTTGCAATGGGCGCACGCACCCCGGACGCTAATCATGCGAGGGATTTTGCCGCACCCGCTCGATAGCTTGGGCCACCGCTTGCCGCAGACGTTCAGCATAGACCGCTTCATTCTCCGCTTGGGCCGTGTACAGCGTTCCCAAAATAGAAAAACGGTACAGGGGCCTGACCGCATTCAGACTTATCGCCGCCATGTCCACCACACACTCGTTACAGGTACAAATCTCCTGGGGATATTCCGCAAGCTGCCGCTCCAGCTCCCGCAGCACCAGGTTTTCAGCCTCGTTTTTCAGCAGATCAAAATTGTACTCATCGGCAAACGCCATACATACCCTCCTCGTCTATTCTTATCATAACGCCTCCAAAAAGGAAAGCCTGCGCTCCGCGCTTAACTTTCCCGCGACTTGGAAACATATTTGGTATATTTCTTCAAAAACAGAATATCAACCTTCCCAATGGGGCCGTTGCGGTTCTTCGCCACGATAAGTTCCGTGGGCAGCACGTCGCCGGAAGCGCCCTGCGCCGTGTCCTGGCTCTTGCGCTCCGCCTCCTTGTCGCGGTGGAGGAAGATAACCACGTCCGCGTCCTGCTCAATCGCGCCGGACTCCCGCAAGTCCGCCAGCCCTGGGCCGGAGCTGTCCCGCTTCTTCTCCACCTCGCGGCTCACCTGGGAAAGGGCCACAATGGGAATACTCAGTTCCCGCGCCAGACTTTTCAGAGACCGGGAGATTTCCGCTACCTGCTCGTGCCGGGGAAGCTGGTAGTTTTCCGAGCCGATCAGAGAAATATAGTCAATAAAGATGATTTCCGCCTTCTCCTGAACCCGCAGCCGCCGGGCTTGAGCGCGGAGGTCCAGCAGCTTCATGTTGGGCATATCCGAGATGAAGAGGGGGGCCTCGTAGATATGGCCCGCCGCCTCCACCAGGGCCTGAAACTCGCTGGACTTGAGGTAGCCGGTCCGCAGCACGTTGGCCTCGATGTTCGCCTCGCTGGAGATGAGCCGCTGCATCAAGTGCATGTCCGACATTTCCAGGGAGAAAAACGCCGTGGGAATCTTCTTGGCAATGGAAATATGCGCCGCCATGTTCAAGGCCAGGGATGTCTTGCCCACCGACGGGCGCGCGCCGATGATGATGAGTTCCGAAGGCTGAAAGCCCGAAGTAAGCCGGTCCAGTTCCTCGAACCCCGAAGCAATGCCGGTGAATTCCTTCTTCGCGTTTCGGAGGTTCTCGATGATTTCAATGGCCCGGGGGATAATATCCTTGGCGCTTTTGTAGTTAAAGGTATGCCGGTCTTCGGCAAGCCCGATGATCTTCTGCTGCGTTTCCTCCAGGATCAGCCGGGATTCACGGGATTCATCGTAGGAGTGGGCGGTTACTTCCCCCGAAACCTTGATGAGCGCCCGCCGCAAAGCGCCGTCCTGGACGATCTTCGCGTAATAGTCGATATTGGCGGCGGTGGGCACCACGTTGGTGAGGGATGCCACGTAGGGGGGCCCGCCCGCGGCGTCAAGCTCCCCGGTCCGGCGAAGTTCCTCCACGATGGTGATGATGTCGGCTTTCCGGCCCTGGTTAAACAAGGTGAGGATCGCTTCGTACACGCGGCGGTTGGCGTTGGAGTAGAAATCGCCGGGGCGCAGGTATTGAATCGCCGTGATGATTGCTTCGTCATCGAGCAGTAAGGCCCCGAGGGTTGCTTTCTCCGCTTCGTCATTATGCGGGGGGATTCGTTCTTTTAAGGTGTTTTGCGCCATATACAATTTTATGGAGGGCTCGAATCAAAGGTCTGATGGCCCCCCAACCCCTGGCTGCGCCAGCGCGCCGGGCCAGGGCTCCCCGCTATTGTTCGCTTTCGGCGGGAGGAGGGGGAACCGCCTCTTCTGCCGCAACAGGTTCAGCCTCACGGCGGCGGCGTTCCTTCTTGGGCGCAGCGGCTTTGGTTTCGGTCTTAACGGCTTGGGCCTGGACCGTAATATTCACGTCCGCCGACGCACTCTCGTAGAGCTTTACCGTAACCTTGTATTTTCCTACGCTCTTAAAACTATTGCCGGGAAGTTCAACCCGCTTGCGCTCGGTCGGGAACCCATGCCTGGCCAGCTCCTCGACAATGGTCTGGCTGGTAACCGCGCCGTAGAGTTTGCCGTTGACGCCCGCCGGCATAGTAATAAGCAGCTCCAGCGCCTCCATCCGCTCCTTGAGCCCCGCAGCGTCTTTCCGCTTCTCCGCTTTCCGGGCGTCGATTGCTTCCCGGCGGGACTCAAACAGTTTGATAACGCTATCCGTATAAGGCAGGGCCAGCTTCCGGGGGAACAGATAGTTCCGGGCATACCCCTTGGCCACATCCTTGACATCCCCCTCTTCACCCAGGGGACTCACGTCCTTGTTCAGAATTACTTTCATACACAAGCTCCTTGTAAATGATGGACAGCGGAGTGTGCGCCGGGCGCATTACCCCATTACATCCCCGGAGTAGAGGACGGTCCGTTTGATTTCGGCGCCCGAAAGGGCACCCAATTTTCAGCGATCCCCAAAAGGATCAGCAGGCCCGCGAGTACCGCGTTAAGGCCGGGACTCATCAGCGCCATGATGAGCGCCAGGCTCAAAGCCAGCCGCAGCCACAACGCGGACAGACGGCCCAGAAAGGACAGCAGTATCCCCCCGCCCTGAACCAGGTACAGCATAACCGACAGCGCCAAAATATTCCAGGCCGCTATCTCCAGGGGGGAAACCTTGAATTTCATCCCCGCCAGCACCCCCAAGAGCGCGCCGGACAAAACCCAGATAAGCGCCGGGGGAACATGGAACGAAACGAGCCCTTTCCGGGAGCGATCCCCTCGGACAAGGCCGGAGAACCAGAGCGCCAACTGCCGGCTCACCCCGAACAGGATAAAGCAGGAAACCGCCGACCCGCCGCGCAGGGCCGCCGCGTTAATGTACGCGGCAATCCGCTCCGGGGTGATATACTGCTCCGCGTCCGCGCCGGAGGAAGCGGTGTAAAGGGAGGCGATCATCTCCGCCTGGGCCCGCAGAAAAGTCTGGAATCCCCCCTCCGCGCCCCCGGCCAGCATCATCGGCGCGAGAGAGAGGGCCCCCACAAGGGAAGCCAGGGCGAAACGCGAAGCCCCGGAAAGCCGGAATATCCGGGGGCCCGATTCGGGAGGGGCGGCGATCCAGGTAAACCCGATAACCATCACGGAAACATACAGCGCGTCCCACGCAAGCTCACCGGGCCCAGCCCCGTAGAACAGCCGCATCATCACCGAAATAACGATGTTCCCCAGTACCGCCAAAAACGCACAGAACCGGGGAGTCCCGCCCCCATAGCGGTACGCCGCAAACCCCAGGGGCAGCAGGAAGAAGAAGCCTAAAAACCCAAACCTGATACAAACAACGGAAACGCCCGCGCAGATAAGGGCCGGTACATAGGCGACATCCGCCGCACGGGGAGCCTGTATGAACTCCTCCGGCCCGGTCCTATTCGGCGACAAAGGGGAGCAGGGCGATGATCCGGGCCCGCTTAATCGCCTGGGCCAGGGCCCGCTGGTGTTTGGCGCAGGTGCCGGTCATCCTGCGGGGCAGAATCTTACCCCGCTCGGTAATGCGGTGGCGCAGCATATCCGCGTCCTTGTAGTCGATCTTCAGCTTTTGGGTGCAAAACTTGCAGACCTTCTTTTTGAAGAAGACTTTGCCCTTGCCTCCGCCCCGGCTGTCGCCGTCCCTGCCGTCCTGTCCTTCCGAACCCCGATCCTGCCGGGGAGGACGCTCGTTTTCCATATATCTCTCGTCAGCCATCACAAACTCCTTAAAAAAGCTTAAAACGGAATGTCATCGGTAAACCCGTCATCAGCGGGCGGAACATCCCGGGACGGGGGCCGGTCCTGACCTCCGCCTTCAGAGCGCCGTTCCGGGTACGCAGGAGTGCCCGAATACTGGCCGCCGCCGCCCGCGCCTGAACCGCCGCCTCCGCCCAAAAGCTGGATATTATTCGCCACGATCTCCACCTTGGAGCGGTTTTGACCGTCCTGTTCCCAGCGGTCCTGCCGCAATTCACCTTCAACGCCGATGAGCTTGCCCTTGACCAGGTATTGATTCAGCGACTCGCCTGACCGGCCCCATAAGACGATATCGAAGAAATTCGCCTCGTCTACCCATTGATCGCCTGATTTGCGGCGGCGGTTTACCGCAACGGAAAACTTGCATACCGCCTGACCGCCTGTAGTGTATTTCAACTCCGCGTCCCGGGTCAGCCTTCCAACCAGTATCACATGGTTTATATCAGCCATTGATTGTTCTCCTATTCGTCTATCCGCACAAAGAGATACTTCAGAAGATTGCTGTTGAGCTTAAAGACCCGGTCCAAAACGATTATCTTGGCGGGGTCCAGCTTGAGGGTGTAGAGCAGATAACGCCCCCGCCGCCGTTTCTTGACTTCATACGCCAGATCGCGATCCCCGATCTCATCGGTTTTCTCGATTCCAGCTCCGTGGGCGGCCAGATCGCCTAAAAGCGTCTCCCGGCCCGTCTGATACAGGTCTTCTTCCAGGGGAAAGATGACCATTAACTCGTACTGCCGCATGGTTCCTCCTTATGGACATGCTACCGGCCCGTCCTGGGGGCGGGCAAAGAGGTTATTTTACGATAGCGCATCAAAAGGATCGAGTCAATACCTGCTGGCGCTATGCCGGAAAAGCCGAATTCAGCGGGAAGAGGGCAAAGCTGACCGCTTCATGGTCAATCAGAACCCCCTCGCCCCGGATCTTCGGGTGCTCCGCGACCGCAGGGCGTTGACGCAGTGCTGCGGCACGGCGCGACGCAATCGTTTGCCGCCGTAGAGGCAAATAAGACGTTCAGCCACCGGGTCAGGCATAACATCCAGCGATTCCATAAGCAGCGCATCCTCCCGCTCCCCGGATGGCTGGTTACCGGATATATAAACCAAGCGAGCGGACACAGCGTAAACAGTTCTGCCTTTCATTATCCATTTATTATTCTATCATATTTTTTATTTTCCTCTTCTAATAATTTTATTTGGTCTTTTTGTTTATCTGCCTCCAATTCCAATATCTCTTTTTGATATTGCATCTTTATTATATCATGTTTGCTTTTTATAAGTTTATATATAAATGGAAGTATTATAGCCGGCGCTATTACCAGCGCCGATACTATTGCTATTATACCTGTTATGTCCATTATAACCCTCTTTTCTTATTAATATTTATTGTGTTTCATTTTCAAACACATTATTTCCTTTTATTCAGCCCATCTTATTCTTATTGTTTCCCAGGAACCCGCCTTCACATTTATTTCTCTGTCCGGGTTTTCCCCTATTATGCCCTCCATTAGATGCCTATCAGATTCCGATCTATTTAATTTACCGGAAAAAGGCGCGGATAATCTGCCGCTTGTCCTTGCGGAAAAACCGAATGCCAGATTTTCCGGTAAATTAAGGGTTATCCCGCCGCTGGATGTTTCAAGCAATACATTTCCAATATCTTTACCAGCGGTGCATACGATACTTCCGCTGCGCGTCTTTGCGGTTATCGCCCCGTTTGCCGCATTCACCTTAACCCGTCCGCTTGAAGTATTTGTGTTTAATATGCCTTTTACTTCATTTATGGTTATGTTTCCGCCTGTTGTTTTTAGATCAATATTCTCCGCTTCGATAACATTTATCACTATGTTCCCGGACGCATTCTCAATATTTATTTTTGCGCATATCAATTCATTGGGAATTTCTATTTTCCCATGCCGGGTTTTTATTGTTACCGTGTTCCGGTATGACCGGGGAATGTACACCTCAAGCCTTGCGCTGAAAGTATTAATTACAGGCGTGAACGGACGTTCCCCGTCCTCCAGGGTTAACGTATTTCCTGAATTGGTTATTTGGGCATAATAACTGCCGCTGTTTCTATTCATATATTCTTTTATGATAAATTTTTCTGATGGACTGTTATAAACCGAAACATTTTCCCACTGATTGTATAAAATGTTAATATTCTGAACATTATGCAGTTCAATTTCCTGTATGTTTACCGCTTCCATTGTTCCCCCGGAATACCCTTTAAAAACACTAAACACCGCAAAGACAAAAATGAAAAACGCTGTTTTCATATAATCTCCTTTAATCCGTTTCCGGCACTGATAAATTTAATATACCGTGTTTATTTACAATTGTCAATATCTTCAAGAGGTCTTATGGAAAATCATACTCCGCGTTATATATACGTATTTTGCATATAATATCAGCGCTATTGCCGCAAATATAAATACTCCTTCAAAGAACACTATTTCTATCATAGTAGAAATTATGTGCCATCATGAGAAAACCGGTCTAAGACACGCAAAATTCTGGATCAGCAGCCGTCTTTTACATTTTTTGCTACCCCCTAAAACCTTACACGATAATCTGCGGCATTACCGGGCAATACGGCCCATCCTGATACCGGGGCGTCTGCCAGCACACGGCTACACACTCCCAGCCGTGCGTTCGCCAGACTGAATTGCGGTTCGTGCCATTTCCGGCTTTTGGAAAAGCGTATAGGCAAATCCGCCGCCTGGTTCAGAGGACGGGTGAGCAGCCGGGGGGCTGCGGCGGCTTCCTCCTCCGAGGCCCAGCGCCCAGCGGGTTTTAATCCCCGCTTGTCCGAGAGAATTGCGTTCATGAACATATTGACGAGGATTCCATGACCGTCCCTGTTGTGCAGGGACAGTCCCGGCGCCACATTACCGGGCAGTATCAGCGTCGAGCTGCCGTCATGAACCGAAAGCAGCAGCGCGGCCAGTTCACCAGCGGTCCGGGGCGGAAAGTTAATGTAATTGGCTTTCATGAACTGCATGGCCAGATTCATCTCCCTGAACGCGATCCGGCAGTGTTCGGTGCTGACCGAATTGCGGCCCGCAGGCTTCACTTCCGCAAATAGCGCCTTGGTGTCCGCAGGCTGATTTTTGAAGCCGGTAATCCGCTCCTGAGGAATCCCCCGCGCCTGGCCGTGCAGGTCAACCTGCCCGGCCCAGGCGCCGGCGGCGTGAATAATGTCATCCTGTCTTGCGGAAAACCACCCGGTTTTATGCGCCATACACCTCCTCCTTGTAATACGTCCGGAACAGGTTATATTCCAGGCAAAATAGGGTGATTTCCAGGCTATCGGCGGATGCCATTGGGCTGGGGACGCCTCCCTCTGAACCGCCAGCCCTGCGTTTTGGGCAGAATTATCCCCTAAAAACAAGGCCGGATCCCCCCAGGGGCAATTTTTTTTAAGAGCATTATAAAATTGGGCTGCGAATGAGAGAGAGAGAGAGAGAGAGAGAGAGAGAGAGAGAGAGCAAATACCGTGCCGCATCAGGCTGTTTTACTGGCAAATTGTTCGGCGTCGCTTCCAATATTTTCATCGGTTGTTATTATACCAGGGTTTGAGGGAAAGTCAAGTTATTTATCCGTACTCACTACCTTTAGGATACTCCGGCTATGGGAATGGATAGTCCCACTGTGGCGGAAAACTCCGCCGGAAGGCCATCGAACCGCAGGTTCGCGCTCCCCCGGCCCTCGCTGCCTTTTTCAATACACTTTTATTCCTCGCGCGCCCGTGTTATACTGGGTCTATGAACCCCAAAACCGCGCTCTGCCTGTTGCTCTGTCTGGGAACACTCGCCGCCTGTTCCCGCACTGAGCCGAAAATCACCTACGGGTCCCTCAGAATGGTCCACTACGAAGAAGCCGGACGCCGGGGAGAACGCCTCTCCCTCTTTGTCCTCCCGGACGATGAGGACGGAATCGAAGACCTGGCGGCCCTCTACCTATACCACGATTGGGAGGGGCTTCAGTGGCGGCTTTCCCCGGAGGACTGGGTAACAATCGATTTCGATGGGAAGACCTGGGTCGGCAGCCGCTATATTGCCATGGATGGCAATGAACCCCTCCCTCGGGGCCAGTTCCGGGCCGTGCTCGAGGACAAAGGCGGAGAACGCTCTGAGCGGCTCTTCGTCTACGACGTGTCCGAAGACAGCGCCTATCCCTTCCCCGCTTTTTCCATCGAGGAGGGGCGCTTCCTCGTGGAATCGGCGTACCCCGCCCATTACCTGCTCTGCTACGATCAGGAGGGGAACTATGTTTCCACCCAGCCCCTGACGGTCTTGGGCGGCAGTCTTGACGAGTTGGGCTTGCCGGGCAATGTGAGATCCCTGGCGCTCTGGGCCGAGGATGACGAGTACAACACCGCCGCCCTGACCGCCGTCGTTCCGCTGCGCTGAGAGGGTCAGGCGCGGTTTTGCTTGAATAGCAATTACTGTTATATGGAAGAAAGCAAAAAAACGCCGGGGTATGGAGCGATAAAAAGCTATGTACTCCGCGCCGGGCGGATGAGTCCGGCCCAGCGGCGGGCGTATGACGCGCTGTTTCCCCGGTTCGGTCTGCCCTTTGGCGCAGAGTTGAATTTCCTGGCGGTCTTCGGCAACGGAAACCCGGTAACCGTGGAGATCGGTTTTGGCATGGGCATTGCCACGGCCATGCTCGCCGGGGAAAATCCCGGTAAGAACTACCTGGGTTTGGAAGTGCATCGTCCGGGAATCGGACGGCTCCTGTGGGAGATCGAGCGCCGGAGCCTTGGCAATATCAGGATCATCGAGCATGACGCGGCGGAAGCGCTGGAGCGGATGATCCCCGATGATTCGGCGGCTGCTTTTCATATTTTTTTCCCGGACCCCTGGCCGAAGAAGCGGCATCACAAACGCAGGCTCATCACGCGGCCCTTTACGGACCTGCTGGCGCGAAAACTTTGTCCGGGCGGGTATGTGTACATGGTTACCGACTGGGAAGATTACGCCCGCTGGGCCTTAGCGGAATTACGCGCCGCCCCGGGCCTGGTCAATACCGCCGAAGATTTTTCGCCTCCCCAAGCCTGGCGTCCGCAGACCAAATTTGAGCGCAAGGGCCTTGAAGCGGCGCGTCAAATATGGGAGCTTTTTTTTATCCGGGGGTGAGGAAGGCTTGAACCGCTGTTCGCGGGCCCCCGCAATCTTCTCAAGGAGTAACAGGTGAATAAACGAATCGCCGATTTAGAGCGGCTCATCAGCGCCTATCAGCAATCCTACTACAACGGCGAGGCGGAAATTTCCGATGGGGAATTCGACCGGCTCTGGGACGAACTCAAGTCTGTGGCCCCGGACAGCCCGGTCCTGGCCCGTGCCGGCGCGGACGGGCTGGACGGCTTTCCCAAGGCCCGGCATCTGATCCCCATGGGCAGCCAGGACAAGGCCGCCAATCCCTCCGAATTCCTCGAATGGGCCGAAAAAATTGCGCCCTCGTCCTTCGTGGTTCAGTACAAGCTGGATGGCGCGAGCCTGGAACTCCAGTACCAGGAAGGGGCGCTGGTCCGGGCCATCACCAGGGGAGACGGGACCCTGGGGGACGAAATCACCCGGAACGCCCGGCGTATGGCGGGAGTGGTGTCCACGCTGGACATCCCCTTTACCGGAGGCGTGCGGGGGGAAGTGGTGATGACCCGCGGAATATTGCGGGAGAAATACCAGGACAAGGCCAACTGCCGGAACGCGGCCAACGGCATCATGCGCCGCAAGGACGGCGCGGGCTGCGAGGACCTGCGCCTCATCGCCTATGACGCGGCGGCAAGCGGGAACGACGCCTTTTTCACCAATGAAACCGCCAAGATCGCCTGGCTGGAGGGCCGGGGGTTTTCGGTAAGTCCCACCAGGGAATTTTCCAGCGCCGAAGAGGTCATCGCCTACCGTGCGGAAGTGGCGGAGAAACGGCAGGACTTGGACGTGGACATTGACGGCCTGGTGGTCAAGGATCCCCGTACCGACATGGAAGACCTGCGCCGGACCCGTCCGGAAAAGCAGATCGCCTTCAAGTTCGACCTGGAAGTGGCGGTGAGCGTCCTCCGGTCGGTGGAATGGAGCGAGTCCGGCGCGACCTACACCCCCATCGGCGTGGTGGACCCGGTGCGGATCGCGGGAACCACGGTACAGCGGGCCAACCTCAACAACCCGGACATGATCCGGGCCATGGGCCTGCGGATCGGCTCACGGGTGCTGGTGGTGAAGCGGGGTGAAATCATCCCGAAGATCGAAGGGCTTGCGCCCGGAGAGCAGCGCGCCGGGGAAGGGGAGGGCGGGGCGGCCCCGGAGGGAGCAATCGAGTTTCCCGC
>JAITHH010000096.1 GCA_031280065.1 Treponema sp.
AGCGTGGTTTTGGTGTAGGGGGACACATCGAACAGGCCGCCCTGATCCGCCCAGTTCTGAATGTTGTCGCTGGAATAGGTGTAGCACACATCCGGCGCCGAGTTTGACGCAAAGAGATTCACCAAAGACTCAGCCTCGGTCCAGCGGGGCACGGACACAAAGGACACGTCAATGTTCTCGTCCTTGAGCAGCTTGTCGTGAATCCACTGCGTCCACTTGTTGTTCGTGGGATCGGTCTTGCCGCCGTCCGTTCCCCGGTCGAATATCTCCACGGTGATTTTCACCGGGCCTTGTCCGGCGGCGCTCTTTTCGCCGCCTTTGCAGGCAAAGAGTATCATGCCTGCTGCGAGTATGGCGCATACGAGCCGTATGCTGTTTTTCATACTGTTCCTCCATTACTTTGTTTGTTTATCCATACATTGCTGCATGGGTGAAACCGTGTTGTTTGCTGCGGGGGGCGCGAACCAAAGGTTCGATGCCCCCCCGCACCCCCCCACTGGGGGCCCAGGCCCCCCAGACCTCCCGGAAGGCTTGCCTGAGCGGTGTGCGCCGGCTTAGCCTTTTACCGCGCCGATGGTTACGCCGTGGATAAAGTAGCGCTGGAGCCAGGGGTATACAACCAGGATCGGCGCGGTGGCGAACATCACCGCCGCCGCCTTCATGCCGTCGCTGGCCGCAGGCGTCGCCGCGCTGCTCCCCTCCTGAATCGCGATCTCCACCGACGACAGATTGTTGATGATGTTGTACAGCTTGAGCTGAATCGGATGATACTGCGGCGCGGAAGTCAAATACAGCAGCGCGTCAGAAAATCCGTTCCAGCGGCCCACCGCGTAAAACAGCGCCAGTGTCGCCATCACCGGCGCGGACAGGGGCAGATAAATCCGTATCAGCACCACAAAGGGATTCGCGCCGTCCAGCTCCGCCGATTCCCGCAGACTCTCCGGCACACTGTAGAAGAAACTCCGCAGAATGATCATGTTGAATACCGAAAGGCAGCCCGGCAGAATCAGTACCAGCGGATTGTTCAGAAGGTTCAGGTCCTTCATCAGAATGTAGTTCGGAATCGTCCCCGCGCTGAAGTACATCGTAAAGATGATCAGCGTGTTGATAAGGTTCTTCCCCTTAAGCCCGTCATAGGTCAGGGGATATGCGCACAGAATGGTAATCCCCAAAGAGAACAGCGTGCAGATAACCGTCAGAAACGCTGTCCAGATCATCGACCGCGAAAAGGCCGGGTCCTTAAACACATAGCTGTAGGAATCAAGCGTGGGATTCACCGGCAGGAATCCTACCAGCCGGTTCACGATAGCCTGGGGCGAACTCAGCGACCGGGCCAGAATGTTCACCATGGGCAGCAGGCACGCCAGGATCACCGCCAGCAGCACCAGACCGATAAGAATGTCGCCGATTTTGTAGGACTTCGATTTTACCATTTTACCACACCCCCCGCTCGCCTGATTTCTTTGCTATGGCGTTAGCGGCCACCAGGAAAATAACGCACACCACGGACTGGAAGAGTCCAATGGCCGCCGAATAGGAAAACTGGAAGGACCGGATGCCCACCCGGTACACAAAGGTACTGATAACGTCCGCCACTTCCATGACCGTGGCGTTAGCCAGGGTGTAGGGCCGGTCGAATTCGATGCCCAGGATACGGCCCAGGTTCATGATGAGCAGCACCACGATGGTGGGGCGCAGTCCCGGCAGGGTAACATGCCAGATTTTTCCCCAGCGGCTCGCGCCGTCCACCTCAGCGGCCTCGTAGATCTCCGGGTTAATCCCCGTGATGGCCGCCAGGTAGATAATCGTGCCCCAGCCCATTTCTTTCCATATTCCAAGCCCCACGTAGGTGCCTACCCAGAGGTTCTTGTCCATGAGAAAGTCGATGGGCCCCATTCCGGCCTTTGCCAGCCCCATGTTGATAATTCCGCCTGAAGGGGCGAAAAGCTGAATCGCGATCCCGCTGATGATGATCCACGACAGGAAGTGGGGCAGGTAGATGATCGTCTGGGTGAATTTCTTGCAGCGTTTCCAGGGCAGTTCGTTCAAGAGAACCGCCAGAATAATGGGCATGGGAAAGCCAAAGAGCAGGTCCAGCACGTTCAAGAAAATGGTATTCCGCAGAACGTTATAAAAATCCCGCGAATGGAAAGCCTGGTCAAACCATTTGATGCCCGCCCAGGGTGAATCCCACACGCCCCGGAAGATGTTGTAATCCTTAAACGCGATTACAATGTTGGTCATGGGTACATACCGGAAAATCACGAAAAACGCCATCGGCAGCAGAAGCATCAGATAGAGCATCCACGAGCGCTGCAAATAGTGGCTCCTTTTCTTGATTTTTGCGGTTCCGCTGGTATTCGCCATAAGTTCCTCCTCGAATATTGTCTTTACGCCGTAATGGCAATATTATAATCTCATGGCTTTTGAGGCGGGGCAATGGCCAAAAGAACGATTTATAGGTATAAAAGAGAGAGGAAAAGCTGAATTTATGATGCCGGATAGTACGGACATTCGGTTTACGCCGGAGATAACCTATGTAGTACACCGCAAATGCACGGCGGGCTGGACACTGCCCCGGTCAATTATGCCTATCTACGATCTTGCCTATGTCGTGTCCGGCAGGGGCCGGTATACGATCAACGGCGAGCGCTACGACGCGGAAAGCGGGGACCTGATATGTACGCACCCCGGAAGCACCCGCGAGAGCCATACCTTCCCCGACCGGCTCATGACCGTGTACGCGGTGGACTTTCACTTACATCCGCCCGGAGCGCAAACGCTGCCCTTTGCCGTCAAGACCTCTATCGGGCGGAGAAAAGACCTGATTCAACTGTTCAATGAACTGAGTTTTACCTGGATCGAGAAGCGTCCGGGCTATGCCATCAAGAGCCACGGGCTTTTGATGCTGATCCTGCACCGCCTGTATGAATTGTGCGTGTACGACGCCGGGGCCGCCGAAGACGATTCCCGCATCAAAAAGGCCGTGCGGTATATCGCCGCCCACTACGCCGAAAAGATCACCGTGGAAAAGATGGCCGCCATGACCCGCCTCCAGCCCCAGTATTTCAACGCCCTGTTTAAGCGCAAGACGGGTCTTTCCATGCACCAGTACCTGATCAGAACCCGGATCAGGAACGCCCACACCATGCTCTTAACCGGCGAGTACAAGGTGGCGGAAACCGCCGAACTGTGCGGCTACACGGA
>JAITHH010000127.1 GCA_031280065.1 Treponema sp.
TTTTGCCATAGTGCCGGGGAGCATAGCGCCGTTTTTCATTCGGCTGTTACGGTAATTCCTTACAGGATAAGGAATTAGCTCATTCCCCCAGGGAAGGTTTGAGCGCCGTGTACATATGTGCCATCTGCGGTTAAAAAGAACAGTTGCCAGGGGAACCGCAGATTACACTGATGAAACGGATAGCGCAGATGAGTAGAAACATCAGCGTTAATCTGCGTACATCCGTGTTATCTCTGGTTAAAAAGAACAGTTGCCAGGGAACCGCAGATTACGCAGATGAAACGGATACCGCAGATGAAGAGAAACCACATCGGCGTTAATCTGCGTCGAACCGAAGGTTCGCAATCCGTGCAATCTCTGGTTAAAAAGAACAGTTACCAGGGGAACCGCTGATTACGCAGATGAAAAGGACGGCCAGCAAACGCGCCCGCTAGGGCGTTGACCAGGCAATGCGGCCCGCCGTAGCGCACGTAATACCCCCCTATTAGCACACCTGCGCGAAGGCTTTAGCCTGAGCAGAGCGCGGCGCAGGCACTACCACACCGCATTACTCCCCCCGCTTCCGTGTGATTTCCGTGTTTTTCCGTGGTTGCTTCTTCAAGACAAACCACGGAAGGACGCGGAAGGAACGCGGAAAAAGATGGTCAACATCAGCGTTAATCTGTGTACATCCGTGCCATCTGTGGTAAAAAAACAGTTGTCCGGGAACCGCAGATTACGCAGATGAAGAGGATACCGCAGATGAGTAGAAACATCAGCGTTAATCTGTGTACATCCGTGTCATCTGTGGTTAAAAAGAACAGTTGCCAGGGGAACCGCAGATTACACTGATGAAAAAGATACCGCAGATGAAGAGAAACATCAGTGTTAATCTGTGTACATCCGTGTCATCTGTGGTTAAAAAGAACCGTTACCAGGGAACCGCAGATTGCACTGATGAAACGGATAGCGCAGATGAAGAGAGACAATATCAGCGTTAATCTGCGTACATCCGTGTCATCTGTGGTTAAAAAGAACAGTTGCCAGGGGAACCGCAGATTACGCAGATGAAGAGGATACCGCAGATGAGTAGAAACATCAGCGTTAATCTGGGTACATCCGTGTTATCTCTGGTTAAAAAGAACAGTTACCAGGGGAACCGCAGATGAAGAGAAACATCAGTGTTAATCTGTGTACATCCGTGTTATCTGTGGTTAAAAAGAACAGTTGTCCGGGAACCGCAGATTACGCGGATGAAGAGGATACCGCAGATGAAGAGAAACCACATCAGCGTTAATCTGCGGCAATCTGCGTACATCCGTGTTCATCTGTGGTAAAAGAACAGTTGTCCAGGAACCGCAGATTACGCGGATGAAACGGATAGCGCAGATGAAGAGAAACGACATCAGCGTCGAACCGAAGGTTCGCAATCTGCGTGCATCTGTGCCATCTGTGGTAAAAGAACAGTTATCCGGGAACCGCAGATTACGCGGATGAAAAGAATGCCGCAGATGAAGAGAAACCACATCAGCGTTAATCTGCGGCAATCTGCGTACATCCGTGTCATCTTTCGTGAAGCAACGCGGAACCTTGAAGGATCGCGGCGCGTTGTGATACCATCGTTTTATGACCGTTCCTGGAGGAATTTTCGCTACCCTGCCTGAGAATTTCTTCTCCCCTCTGGCAAGGGCGAACCGGAGACATTACGCGGCGCTCCTCATCCTCTATTACCGGCTTTTTCAGGAAAACTCCGGGCGGCTGGAACGGGAACTGGTGATGCGCTCCTTTACCGAATACCTGGGGCGGAACCGGGACTCCCTCATGGAGGATGACGAGGACGCGCAGGACATCAGGGGAGAGACGGACACGCGGACGCTTCCCCTCGATTTCGGCGCCGAAGAACCGGCGGCGGCGGTTCAGAACGACCGGGCACTGGCGGGACGCTTCCTGCGGCGGCTAACCGCAACCGGCTGGCTGGGGGAGGAAACCCTGGGCGACTATACCAGGGTGGTCAACATTTCCCCCTATTCCCGGCCTTTTTTCGAGGCCCTGGCCCGGGTGGAGGAGGGACTCAAGACCGAGTACGAGAGCCATGTCGTCGCGGTGTACTCCCTGCTCTGTACTGACGCGGTCCAGGACAACGGCCACTACGCCGTACTCAACGCCCATACCGCCACTATCGCGCTTATTGATTCCCTCAAGGTGCTTTCCCAGAGCATCAAGGCCCACTACGACCGCTTTACCGCACAGGCCGCAGAAGGGGATATTCGGAGTATCCTGCATCTCCACTACGATGTTTACGCCAATGATATTCTTGATGGGGCCTATAAACGGCTTAAAACATCGGATAATCTCTCCCGCTACCGGCCCCGGATCATCAAAAAGGTGGGGGAACTGATCCGCAACGAGTCCTGGCTTACCGAAAGCGCCCGCAAGTACGCCCGGCTCGGCTCCGCGTCCATGACTTTGGGCGAAAGCCGGCAGCGGCTTCTGGCCATGCTGGAGGAAATCCGGGACACCCTGCGGGCGGTAGATCCCCTGCTGGAGGACATAGACCGCCGGAATATGCTCTATGCCCGGTCCAGCATCGAGCGGGTCAAGACCCTGTTGGAGCCGGATTCCACTATCGCGGGGAAACTCAGCCAGTTGGTGAGGGCAATTCACGATTTTAAGGAAGACGACCAGTGCGGCGCGGCTCCCCATGACGCCCTGATCCACCGGCTCCACAGGGTCCAGCCGCTGAAACCTGAATCCCTGTACCGCCGCCAGAAACGGGAGGCGGTCCGGCTTAAGGGGGAGCGTCTGTCCGCTTCCAGCCGGGAAGCGCGGATGAAGGCCGAAGAAGAGCTTATGGAACGCCTGCGGCGGCAGTTGAGTCCGGGGAAGATCGGCCTTTGGCTGGACAGCCTGGGGGGAGAAGACCGGCCCCTGCCGGCGCGGGAACTGGTGCGGGACGAGGATTCCTTTGGCCGTTTTGTTTACAGCCTGCTGTATGCGGATTCACGGCCCCGGAGTTTTGACTACCGCATCGAGGACGCCGGGGGGATGGTGGAAACCGGGGACTATGCGGTGCCCGATGTGGCGCTCCGAAGGAAGCATGAAAAGAGAAGTTGAGTACCTGCCGCGTATTGCCGAACTCCCGGACAGCGACTTTGAGCTGTTTGAGGAGAGCCTCAAGACCCTCATCTCTAAGACCTTCATCATCCGGGGCATAGGACGGGAAGAGGCGCTTTACGACTTTACCATCCGCAACATGGCGCTCTACGACGCCTGGTTCGCCTGCATGGACGCGGCTATTGTCAAGGATGAAAGCCTGGGGGTGATCGCCTTCCGGGGCCAGAGCGGGACCCGGCTCCGGCTGGATCGGGAGGAGACCTGCGCCTTGCTGGTGTTCCGGCTGCTCTACGAGGAAAAACGGGTTGAACTCAGCCTTTCCGCCTTTCCCAGCGCCACGGTGCTCGACTTTGTGCAGAAGTACGATGCCATGACCAACGGACGGCTCAAAAAGACCCGGCTTGCCGCGATCCTGCGCCGCCTCCAGTCCTTAAAACTCATCGATAACACTGCCGCCGATCCCTCCGACACGGACGGCCTTATCATCCTCTACCCGTCCCTGGCAATTGCCGTGGGCCTGGACGCGGTTGACGGGCTCCTCAAATCCCTGGCCCGGGGGGAGGCGGCGGACGAAGTAGAGGAAGCGGGTGAAGATGCGGGGGATGATTCCCTTGCTGAGGAGGAACGGTGATCACCCTGGAGCGGATACGGCTGGTAGGCTGGCACTACTTTGAAGACGCCCTGATCGAGATCGGGAACCGCTGCCTCCTGGCCGGGGATAACGGCTCCGGCAAGAGCACTATCGTGGACGCCATTCAATACGCCATGGCTGCGGATCTGCGAAAGGCCCGGTTCAACGCCGCGGCGGGGGAGCGGAAGGGGGGCCGGGACCTTCTGGGCTACGTGCGCTGCAAGCTGGGGAGTGACGCCACTGAGTACCTGCGGGGAGACGCGGCGGCTCATGTGATGCTGGAATTCTCCGATGGGGAAGCGGGGTTTACCGCCGGGGTCTGCGTGGAGGCCTTTGTTGACGGGCGGCTTACGGAGCATTTCTGGCTGGGCACAGGGCTCCTGGCGGCGTACCTGGAGGTGCGGAGCGCGGAGGGAGCGCCCTACAGTTTCCGGCAGTTCCGGGATCATTTGAACGGCCTGGGGACGGATCGGGCCCAGGTCTTTGACTCCAAGCGCCTGTATTTGCGGGAATTCACCGCCAAGCTGGGGGTGTACCGGCGGATCGGTGATTATAACCCCTATCTGGAAGCCTTTACCCGGTCGGTGAGTTTTACGCCCCTGGTTTCGGTGGATAAGTTTGTCTGCGACTATATCCTGGAAGACCGGCCTGTGGAGATCGCCGCTATGAAGGCCAACCTGGAGAGCTACAAGGAAGCTGAACGGGAGGCCAAGGCAGCGGAGCTGCGGATCGACGCCCTCAGGAAGCTCATCTCCAAGGCGGGGGAATGGCGGAAGTTCCAGGGATTCATCATCAGGCAGGAATATTTGAAACTCGCCATAGAACGGAGCAGGGCATTCGATACAAAGGCCGCCCTGGGCCGGAAACTCGCGGAACTCGAAGAGAAGCGCCGGTTCCTGGAGCGGGAGATCGCCTCGCTGGACTCGTCCCGCATGGACTGGGATCACGAGCGGCAGGAGACCGAAGCGGCCCTGGCCCGGAACGACGCCCACAATCTCTACCGCCGGATTCAAGAGAAGATTGAGCGGCTCAGTCTGGAACTGGGGGAGGAAGAAAAGAAGGCGGAACGTTTTCGGCTCTACCATTCCCAGTGCGAAGCCCTCCTGGGCCGGAATCTTGCGGAGGACCCGGGCGCGGAAATCCCGGCGGTTGAGGCCGGGGAAGCCCAAAGCCGCTCTATCCGGGATGCGGCCCGCCGGGAGAAGGAGGCCGCCGGGGAGGCTCTTAGGGATGCCCTGACGGAACTGGCGGAACTGGAACGGGGACAGCCCCGCTACGATGGGGGGCCCACCCAGTTGAAGGCCGCCCTGGAAGAGAAAGGCATAGACGCCCGCTTTCTGGCTGACCTGACCGAGGTTACCGCCCCTGATTGGGTGGATGCGGCGGAAGGCTGGCTCAACACCCTCCGTTTTGCCGTGCTGGTGGACCCAAAAGAATTTCAGCGGGCCCTGGAGATATATGACGCCCTGCCCCGGTCTGTGGCTGGAGCCTTTCTCCCCAACCTGGACCGGATGCGGAACGCCAAATCCAAGGAGGACTCCCTGGCGCGGCTGGTAAAAACCTCGTCCCCCTATGCCCGGTACTACATCGATTTTATCCTGGGTGATGTGATGTGCGCGGACATCAAGACCCTCAAGAACTATCCCAAGGCGGTTACCAAGGACTGCATGACCTATTCGAACTTCACCGCCTCCCGTATTTCCGAGCAGGTCTACCGCCGTCATTATCTGGGGCAGGCGGCCCGCCGGGAACGCCGGGACTTTCTGCTCCTGGAGGCGGACCGGCTGAGGCGGGAGCGGGATCAGGCGGAGGCGCGGGAGCAAAAGGCCGGGGAGGAGGAAGAGCGCTTTCGCCGGGTCTACCGGACCCTTTGGGAGATGGACAAGCTGCTCCCTTCCCTGGAACGCTGCCGGGAATTGTCCGCGGCAAAGCGGGCGGCGGAGGAAGAACTTGTGCATATCGACACCAAGGGCTTCCGGGAACTCCAGGAGAAGCGGGACCGGCTTTTACAGCGGATACAGGAGGCTGGGGAGGAACTGCGGCGGCACAATCAGACCCTGGGGAAGATCGAACAGGCATTGACCGACACCGGGGATCAGCTTGAGGCGGAGAGTGAGGACCTCGAAAGGAAGGAAGCGGCGCTCCGGGCCTTTGGAGAGGAGTACCCGGCGAACCTGGAGGAAAGCGCCGCCTATGCGGAAGAACAAATCAAGAAGGTTGGCGTACCGGATCTGCTCAAAACCTACGAGTCTACCCTCAAGAATTTCAGGACCCGCGCCGAGTCTCTCCGGCGGGAGTACCACGCCCTGGCCCAGAACTACGACCGGGACTTCAACGCCCTCCTTTCGATAGAGCCCCAGGACAGCACCGAGGCGGAGAAGGTCCTGGACCGCCTGGTTACCTCGGAACTGCCCGAATACCGGGAAAAAATCGAACGCACCCGGCGGGATGCGGAGCGGGAATTCAAAGACCACTTCATTGCCATCCTGAATGAGCGCATCGAGGACACCAGGGAGAGTTTCAAGGAGATCAACAGTACCTTGAAGAGCCTCAGCTTTGGCCGGGATCAGTACCGCTTTGTCCTGGAAGAACGGAGCGACCGCCGGGGACAGCTCGAGATTGTCCGCAAGGCTGCGGAGATTCCTTCCATTGAAGACGGCCTCTTTGAGCAGTTTGCTGATCCCGCGGAACTCAAGGCAGCCCAGGAACTCTTTGAGCGCATCCTGAACGCCAGCCTGGATTCCCCGGAACTGCGGAGCATCAGCGACTACCGCACCTACTTCCATTACGACATCAAAATACGGGACGCCGAATCCATGGACCCGGTAACGGGAAAGCCGGTGGAGCTATCCCTCTCCAAGGTACTCCGGGAGAAGTCCGGCGGCGAGGCCCAGACTCCCTACTATGTGGCCATTGCCGCGAGTTTCTACCGCTTCTTCCAGGATCATCCCGACAAAACCGTGCGGCTGGTCATGTTTGACGAAGCCTTTAACCGTATGGATGACGAGCGGATCGGGAAAATCCTGGAGTTCTACCGCAAACTCGATATACAGATCATCAGCGCCGTACCTACGGAAAAAATCGAGGCGATGCTCCCCCAGATGGACCGGATCAACCTGGTGATCCGCCACGACCGCTCCGCCTTTGTGCGGACCTGCGCCCGTAAAAACGGCGTCCTTTCCCTGGTCCCGGAAGGCGGGGAGCGCCCATGACCGTCTGGGAACAGCGCATCATCGAAGCGTTTTTGACCCGCTATCCCTCTTCCGCGGCGGCGGCTGGAGGCCGGGCCCTACGGATTCAGGCGGACCGGATCTTCCCGGAATTCGGCGCCGCCTCCCCTGACGAGCGGGAGTCCTTTCTGGAGGCCGCCGAATCTTTGGCGGGGCAGGGGCTCCTCTCCCTGATCTGGCGGCCCCATTTGAAGCACGAGGCGCTTCAAGCCTTGGTGTGCCCCGACGCCGGGCCTCTCTTCGCCCTGGCAGGGAAGCCCAGTCCGTCGAACCTGGCTCTGGCGGCACGGGAGACGGCTGCCCGATGGGAGGCGAAAACCTCCGGCGCTTTCCCGTTCCTGGCCTTTCTTGCTGAAAACCTCCGGCCCGAGGACGCCGCCCAGGGCATTGACTCCAAGGCGGTGGAAGATTTTTCCAGGCTCCTCGCGGAAGGCGCGGAAAGGCGGCGCGTTCTTACGCTGCGGGGCCTTTCGGTGGCCCTTTACGCCGATTCCAAGCGGCTGGAAGCGCTTCTGCGTCTGTTTAGCCGCCTCCTGAGACGGGCCGGACGGCAGGGCATTACGATCCCAGACCTCTCGGATTTGGCACGGTCTTTCCCAGAGGCATGGATCGCGGGGAGGCTGGTCTTCTTTTTGAAGGACAGCGAAGATAAATTGACTCATCCAGGGGGGATCATCGCCCTGTCCCTACCCCTTATCCGGCGGATCAGGGCGCTGGAGGTTCCGCTTGTCCAGGGCCGCCTCCGGGCATTGAGCGTAGAAAACAAAGAGAGCTTTTACGTGCTGGCGGAATCCCTTGTTCCCGGGAGCGGCGGCCAGGGGGCGCTTCCCTTTGACTGCGTACTCTACACCGGAGGGCATCCCAACGAGGCGGTACGCGCCCTGGCGGGACTGCTGGCGGCGGCGGGCTGTGATTTCCGCCACGCCGGAGACCTGGACCCGGACGGTATTCTCATTCTGCGGGAGATGGCCCAGGCAGCGGGGCAAGATGTACGGCCCTTCAAGATGGACGCGGAAACATTTGACTTTTGCCTTCCCCATAGCAGAAAGCTCCCGCCCTCTATTCTTAGGCGGCTCAAACTCCTTGAGGGCGGCGCGGCCCTGTCCCCGGAAATACGGGAACTTATCCAGCGCATCAAGGACACCGGCCGGGGAGTCGAGCAGGAGATTATCAGCTATTCGGTATAGGGGCGGAACGGCTCCTTTTCAATGCGGGATTGCTGTATAGCGGAAGGGATGCGGAAAGAAAGTCCTTTTCCCTGGTTCTTTTTGTATTTTCTCCAGCAACCCCTTGACGTTTCTTTCAATCCCTGGTAGAATCATAATCGATGATAAAGTTGAAGACTACAGCGAACGATTTCTCAGCAAGACAGCCTAACATGGCACGGCATTAGAACACACACACACACACACACACACTAGTCACCGTCATCTTTTAGGGGATAACTCTGCCCAGAGGGTAACGCGGTTCCGGCTGTGCGCCGTCCGAAGGCGCTATTTCCTCCAGCCGCCCTTGACAGACGCCGGTTTTATTTCGCTGCTCCTGGCATTGCACGATGATACCAGAAGTCCTCTGCCGGTTCCCCGCCTGGAGGCGGAAGGGGACATGAGCAGGGAAGACAAGCGGTATCAGCGGGTGCGTGTCTGCTGCGGTCTGACCGGGACGCCCGCGCCGTTTGACCCGTTCCGCCTGAGCGAAGCGCCCCTTGCGGGCTATCAACTGCCGCACTCGATCTGGACGCGGCGGAAGAGCCATTCTAACCGCCATCATGCCATAAGGAGTGTTTTATGAGAAAAGAACTTGAGCCGGATATGGAAACTGTTGAAAAATTATATGCTCAAATTATATCATTGATCGAAGGATATATTAAATATTGTGATGAAAATGGAGATGAAGACAGCAGAGAATATAAAAAACTGGAAGATAAATTACATGAAATAACCGGAAAAGACATTTCACAATATAATTTATGGGAATACTGGGCAGAAGAAGGGATTGATGTATTCTCTTTTAGGATAGGTTTACCGGAACCGGATGCTGTAAAAGATATAACAAAAGATGAATTAACTGAAATTGTAAAAAAAATACAGGCCGGTGTTTTTGAAGAAAACGGTGAAAATAAATCCATGGAACCATTTAAATATTATTTAGAAGAATATTATCATAGATTACTGGAAATAAAGTTTGAAAAATATGAAATAAAATATTTTCAAAGACAAAAAGACAAAGATGGAAAATATTTTGAATACAGCGCGGAGGAAATAACAGAAAAAATATGGAATAAATATCCATAAGGGCGGCTGTCCTGGCGCGGGTATCGTGCGCCGCGCATTGGCGGTATGAGCGCGGCTGCTGGATGCGGACCGCGTATATATATGGAAAAAGCGTTGGGAAATTTTGAATAAAAATTTTCCGGCTTTTTTATTCCTCTGTAGAGGAATCATATTACATCTGACTTGCGCCCCATTGGGGGGCGCTGGTCTGCAAGGAGCAAACCATGAAAAACAAGAAACATGGTCTCTTTTTCGGTTTCGCCGTCATTCTCGCGGCGGCGATTTTCTCAATTTCCCTGGCGGGGTGCCCCACGGACAGTGATGATGGCGATGATCCAAACACATTAACCATTACCGGCATAAGCGGCATTACTGGGTCCAAGGTGGTAGCTGTTCTCTCTCCGGCTGGGGAACAAAATATGACTGCTTGGGGTTCAGGCGATATTTCCAATGGTAAGGCTGTTATTCAACTGAAAAAAGCAGTCAATAACAACACTACCGGGGACCCATGGGCAGGAACAGGTGCTTTTACTATCTGAGGCTTTCCCAAAACTTCAGTTTTGGGAAAGCAACCTTGATTTCATCTCCCTGTGGATATCAAATGATGGTCAATGGGGCGAGACGGATGCCGATAAGACTTCTTCAAACACAATTACTTTCCAAAAAGGCAACACAGACGTTGCTTGGAGTGTGTTTTAAGTAAGCAGTAGCCAACAATAGTTTATTCCCAAAGGCTCATTCCCACGCCCGCCGCTGTCCCTGGCGGCGGGCGGTTTGGTAACGGGGGTAAAAAAGACCCGCAGGGGCCGCTGGTATCGGCGCTTATCCCCTGAAGTATTATGGAGGATTTCATGGGTAAAAATATTGAATCGCACCCTTTCAAACCGTTTTATCCGCAAGGGGCGAAACTCCTGCTGTTGGGCAGTTTCCCGCCGCCGGAACATAACCAGAGCGGCGAGCGGAATTGGGATATACGGTTTTTCTACGGCAGCAAGCATAATTTGATGTAGAAAATCATGGGCGGTTTTTTTTCAAAGACGAGCATTACTTTATCACCGGCGAAAAATTCGATAAAAAGAAAATCGAGTGTTTTCTTGACAGCAAAAAAATCGCCGTCGCCGATACCGCGCAAAAATCCAAAGAAAAGAACCATTTTCGCCCAGTAACAACGACCTGATTGTGGTAGAGCGGATTGATATATAGTGCATTAATTTAATTATATGAAAGTTCAAAATAATCATAAATCCCATCACTGACGGATTG
>JAITHH010000168.1 GCA_031280065.1 Treponema sp.
TGCGGGAGCGCCGTTTTCTTCGGCCTCTTCATGGTCTACGCGGCCTTTTCATTCTTCACCCTGGAGGGGCTGGAATTCATGAACATCTTCACCGACGGGGGCCGGGAGTTTGGCCGCTATCCCTTTTCGGTCTACGGGGAGCGGGTTCTCCGCTTTCTCACCTGGATCATCCCCCTGGCCCTTTTCCAATACTACCCCCTCCTCTTCCTCCTGGACCGGGAGCGGGGCCTGTTCTACATGCTCTGTCCCCTGCTGGGTCTCCTCTTTCTGATCCCCGCCTGCGCCTTCTGGCGCTTCGGCCTGCGCCGCTACAAGTCCACGGGGTCATGAGGGGTACGCGAAGCCAAGCCCTCCGGGGGTACCGGGGGGTTATAACCCCCCGGCGGGGGTGCGGGGGTGGAACCCCCGCATGGGGGGCAGTGCCCCCCTTAACTGCGGCCAGTATCAGAGCGTTTGTCTATGGTTACTTTATTACCTGTTCCCCGCAGCACCTGCTCCTCCGTCTCTTCCTCAAACTGCCGGGTGTAGAGTTCGCGGTAGCGGCCCCCCAGGGCCATGAGTTCCCCGTGTGTGCCCCGCTCGACAATCTTGCCGTCGTGGACTACCAGGATGATGTCCGCGCCCCGGATCGTGGAGAGCCGGTGGGCGATGACAAAGCTCGTGCGGCCCGAAAGCAGCCGGTGAATCGCCTCCTGTAAGAGCATTTCCATCTCCGTGTCCACGGAACTCGTGGCTTCATCCAGGATGAATATCCGGGGATCCGCCAGCACCGCCCTGGCAAAGGAGATGAGCTGCTTCTCCCCCGTGGAAAGCCGGTCCCCGCCCTCTCCGGCTTCGGTGTCAAAGCCCTTCTCCAGTTTGGCAATTACCCGGTCCGCGTGGACGATCCGGGCCGCCTCCTCTACCTCCTCATCGGCGGCGGAAAGGCGGCCATAGCGGATGTTCTCCCGGATCGTGCCGGTAAACAGGTGGGGGCTCTGGAGCACATAGCCCAGGGAGCTGTGCAGCCAGAGCTGGCTCCGCTCCCGGCAGTCCCGCCCGTCCACCAGAATCGAGCCTTCGGTGGGCTCGAAGAAGCGGCAGACCAGGTTCACCAGGGTGGATTTCCCCGCGCCGGTTTCCCCCACGATGGCCGCGTAGGTCCCCGCGGGAACATGCAGATTGAAATGCTCCAGCACGTTTTCATGGCCGTCGGGATAGCGGAAGGTTACATCCCGAAATTCCACATCCCCCCGGATGGGCTCCCAGTTTTCCCGTTTGGGATTGAAGGCGTCGCCGTACTTGGCCGTTACCTCTGGCCGGTCCGCGATCCCCGGCTCCTGCTCCAAGAGGCCGCTTACCCGCTCCACGTTGGCCTGGGTGGAGACAAATTCCGTGAGGATGTTGACGATGTTCTGGATAGGATCGAAGAAGCCCCCCGCGTATTGAAGGAAGATCGCCAGGATGGAAAGGTCCGCCCCCAGGACCGCGATCTCCCAGCCGCCGTAGCCCAGGACCGCGGCGGTGGCCAGGGACCCGGTACAGAGCACCAGGGGGATGAAGATCGATTTGAGGCGGGCCATGTAGGTCGCGTGGCGCCGGTACTCGCCGGTGATACCCCCGTACTCGGCCAGGCTCTGCTCCTCGGCCACCAGCACCTTCACGGTCCTTGCGCCGGTGATTCCCTCGTTCATCGCGCCGGTCATCTTGGAGTTGATCTTCCGCACCAGCCGGTTGACGTTCAGGATACGCTTCTGGAAAAACCAGGTGAGAATCGCCAAGGGCGGGATCGTGGCGCACACGATCAGGGCCAAGCGCCAGTGCACCAGGAACATGGCAAAGATAACGCCCACGCAGTAGAATGCGGACCAGGAGAAGTCGATGAGCCCCCAGGCGATCAGCTCCCCGATGCGCCCGGTGTCCGAATTAGTCCGGGCCATCATATAGCCCACGGGGGTCTTATTATAGTAGGAAAGGCTGAGTTTCTGGAGGTGGAAGAACACCGCGTTCCTGATGGCGCGGCTGATGCCGCACTCCGCCCGGATTCCCAGGGCCACGAAGAACCGCACGTTGAACCCCTGTATCCCCATCAAAAGCAGGGCCGCGCCCAGGAGCAGCCATACCCCGTCAGCGCTGCGGGGTTCGATGTTGTGCCGGATCGCGTAGCCCAGCAGCAGGGGGAAGACCACGTCCACCGCAGCGGCGCAGAGCATGAGGACCGCGCAGCGCGTCAGGATGCCCTTCTGGGGCATGATGAAGGGGAGCATTTTCTTCCATATCTTGAGGGACATGGGCTTGTTATAGTCAAAATCTTCGTAATCAGACATGGCTGGTTTCCTCTTGACCGGCGGCAAGGCCGGCGCCGGCTTCCCCGGCTTGTAATTCAAAGATACGGCGGTAGCTGCCCCCCCGCTCCAGAAGCTCCTGGTGGGAGCCCAGGTCCTCCATCGCGCCGTCCTTGAGCACGAGAATCTGGTCCGCCTGCATCAGGCTTGATATGCGGTGGGAGATGATGATCACCGCCGCATCCTTGACCCGGCGGCGCAGGGCAGCGCGGATCCGGGCGTCGGTTTCGGTGTCCACCGCGGACAGGCTGTCGTCAAAGATCATCACCGGGGCGCTGCCTGCCAGCATCCGGGCAATGGCCACCCGCTGTTTCTGGCCCCCGGACAGGGTAACTCCCCGCTCGCCGATGATCGTATCGTAGCCGCCGGCGAAGCCTTCAATGGTCTCGTCCACCATGGCCACCGCCGCGGCGCTCCGTAATTCCGCCAGTTCCAGCCCCGGCTTGATCGCGGCAAGATTCTCCCGGATGGTCTTGGAGAAGAGGAAGGGCTCCTGGAGGCAGAGCCCGATATGGCGGCGCAGGTAGGGCCGGGCAATACGGCGGATGTCAATGCCGTCAATGGTGATGAGGCCGCTCCCCTCCGGCAGATCGTAGAGGCGGCTCAAGAGGTGCGCCAGGGAGGATTTGCCCGAGCCGGTGGCGCCCAGAATCGCCAGGGTTGCGCCGGGTTTGAGGGTAAAGGAAATGTCCCGCAGCACGGGCTCACCGTCCCCGTAGGCGAAATTCACCCGGTCAAAGCGAATTTCCCCCCGGATCGGCGGGGTCAAGGCTTCGGGAGGGTCTTCTTCCGGCAGGGTGGCGAGGATTTCCCGGACGCGCCCGGCGGCCACCAGGGTCTTGGAGAGCTCCGAGAGCAGCCGCCCCAACTGTCTGACCGGCCAGATCATCCAGTTGCAGTAGGTGTAAAAGGCCAGGAACGTGCCCGGGGAAAGTTCACCCTGGACGCTCCGCCATATTCCGGCGGCCACGATGATGGCCAACTGGAGGCCGCTCATAAAGTCCCCGGCCCCCCAGAAGAGGCCCAGCATCTTCCCGATGGCCGCCCATATATCCGCGAAGGCTTTGGTCTTCTCTGAAAAGCGTTCCATCTCCCAGGCTTCCCTGCCAAAGGCCCTGACCACCCGGACGCCGGTGTAATTCTCCTGGGCGCAGGCCTGCATAGCTCCTTCCGCAGCGTCGGCCCGGGCGAATTCCCTGCTCACCCGCCGGAAGTAGAGGATCGAGAAGAGCAGGATCACCGGAATCAGGGCCAGGGCGGTGAGGGACATGAACACATCCATGGAAAACATCATGGCCAGGGCGGTCACAAACACGAAGAATGTCCGCAGGAGTTCGCTGAGGTGGTTCTGGACGAAGTTACGGATGGTGTCCACGTCGGTGGTGCAGCGCTGGATGATGTCCCCGGTCTGGCAGCGCACGTGCCAGTCGTAGGGCAGCCGCTGGATGTGGGCGTAGAGGCTGTTCCGCAGCCGCCAGGCGATGGTTTCCCCGATTTCAAAGCCCGTATAGCGCCGGATTACGTTCATGAGCCCGGAGCAGAGGGCCGCTCCCAGGGTCAGGCAGGCGCAGATCCACAGGTTTTGCCGCAGGAAGGCCAGGCCGCCCAGGGCTTGGGCGAGGTTCAGCACAAAGGCCGGCGCGTCCAAGGGAACGCTGCCAATCACCGAATCGATGGTATAGCGGATGATTTGGGGGCTGACAAAGGAAAAGGCCACCATGCCGAGGGTAGAAAAGCAGCAGAGGAAAAGACGGAAACGCCGGTCTTCCGCAGCGGCGGCAGCCAGCGCGGGGCGGCTCCCCTTCCAGGGTAACTTCATAGTAAGGTCTATTATAGCGCACCGCCTGTTTTGAAGAAAGCAGGGCGTTTGGACTTTTGGAGGGAATGGGGGAATTGGGTTATTGTTTGGGGGCAGGGCCTGGATGCTCCTATTTTGACGGAAAATCTAATCATCGTAATGGGCCCGGCACTGGACGATCTCGATATGGGTCTCCGTGATCCGGTAGATGAGCCGGTTCGCCCCGTCGATCCGGCGGCTCCAGTAGCCCTGGCGGCGGTGTTTGAGGGGTTCCGGTTTTCCCAGCCCCCGGTTGCCGTTCCGCTCAATATCCCGGATGAGCTGGTTGATCCGGTGCAGGGTTTTCTTGTCCTCCCCCTGCCAGTAAAGGTACGCATCCCAGGCCTCATCGGACCAGATTTTAGTCATCATCTGCCTCAAGCAGCTCGTGGACCGTACCCCCCCCTGCCTCCAGTTGATCCATGGCCTGTTCCAGGATCGCCTGGTTTTTGGCGCTGTAGAAGGGGTCGTCGGTGGCGGTGATCCTGAAGGGGATCCGCCGTTCCCGCAGCACCGCCCGGGCGAAGAGGTTGACCGCCACCGAGGTGTTCATCCC
>JAITHH010000225.1 GCA_031280065.1 Treponema sp.
GCATTTGTAATGCAATTATTTTCTTAACAGCATTACTTTCAACATCATCTTTTATGTTTTCTTCTTCAAGAAAACTTTCAAATGTGCTTCCAATTGCGCTATTATTCATTTTCTATGCCTCCCCGTAAACACGCTTCCCGCCATCAACGCGGCGGAGCAAGCGCGTCAGTTTCGCGGACTTTCAATACCATGCCTGAGTACATTCCAGGGGGATATTGTTTTTCTGTATCAGCTCCTCAACTTTTATTAAAGCCTTCTGCCCATAGAGCGCACGAGGGCTGTCTTCTTCCGCTTTCTTGAGCAGTTTGCCTTCATGCTTTGGGATGTCAAAAAATACCTCCCCATACTCCCCCTTGCCCTCCGGCTGGTATTCATAAATCAGCCGCCCGGCGGAATACTCTTTTAGTTTCAATATGTTCATGCTGCTGCCTCCTCCTGCCGGGCTGTTTCAGCGATTCCGGCTCCTCTGATTTACCCATAGTCCGGTATACTGCGCTTTTGACCAATGAGCAAGCGGCAAGAAAAGGCAGCCGGCTTGTTCTACGGCGGAAAGCAGCCCAGAGGCGTCAGCCGCAGCAGCAGGCAGCGCCGCGAAAGCTGGCTCACCCATCCGCAGCCATCGCCCCTCCCTTGCGCAAGTGCCCTGCGCCCGCTATCATTAACGGCAGGAGAACCCCTATGGGAGCCAATACCAAGTACAAAGACAGCGTCTTTTCCCTCCTCTTCAGCAGCCCGGACATCCTGCGGGAGCTTTCCGGTGTCTCCCTTCCCCCGGATGTCCCCGTCGCCGTCAATACCCTGCTCAATGTCCTGTTCATGGACCGCGTCAACGATATTTCCTTCGGTGGTAACACCGTTGCCGTCGGCGGCGTCCTGGTGATCCTCATCGAGCATCAAAGTACCATCAACCCCAACATGGCCCTGCGGATGTTCATGTACATCGCGCGGGTATACGAAAAAATCATCGGGGCCAAAAACCTGTACAGCGGTAAGCTGCTGCACATTCCCCGCCCTGAGTTTTTCGTGCTGTACAACGGAACCGATCCGTACCCGGACGAGCAGACGCTCAAGCTGTCCTCGGCGTTTGAGGACGGGGCGTCTCTGGGGCTTTCGGGGCCGGACCGTCCCGCGCTGGAGCTAGAGGTGCGGGTAATCAACATCAACGCCGGACGGAATGAAGCGCTGGCCCGCAAATGCCGGATTTTGGGAGAATACGCGGCGTTTGTGGCGAAGGTGCGGGAGTACGGGCGGGGGACGAAGGACAAAGAGTTTTTGGAAGAGAACGCGGCGGAGGTGTTTACCATACTGATAACCGAATGGAACCTGGACAGCGCGAGGCAAGTCTGGGTTGAAGAGGGCCGGGAACAGGGAGCGTTGCCCCGGCCCGGTAATCTGTGCTAGACTTTGTCACCATGCGTATCTCCATCGCTCAGATGAATTCCGCCATCGGCGCGTTTGACCAGAACCGGGAGCGGATACTGGACTTTGCCCGCCGGGCCCGCCAGGAGGGGGCGGAGCTGGTCCTCTTCCCGGAACTGGCCCTCTGCGGCTACCCCCCCATGGACCTCCTGGATCAGGACCGCTTTGTAGAACTGAACCAGAGAACCCTCCATATCCTTCAAAAGGAACTCCCCCCAGACATTGCCGCGGGCCTGGGCTATGTGGGACGGAACCCCAGTCCCGGGGGCAAGGCCCTGGTGAACGCCTACGGCTTCATCGTAAAGGGCGCGCTGGCCTTTGAGCAGATCAAGACCCTGCTGCCCACCTACGATGTCTTTGACGAGGCCCGGAATTTCGAGGCCGCCCAATCCTGGCCGGTATTTGAGTGGAAAGGGGCGCGTATCGGCGCGGCGATCTGCGAGGACGTATGGCGGGAGACCGCGGCCCCGGGAATCCGCTATGTCAAAGACCCCGTGGGGGCCCTCCTGGATCAGGGCGTCGACATCCTCTGCGTACCCTCAGCCTCGCCCTATTACGCGGGGAAGTTCGCGGTCCGCAAGGCCCTGGCCGAGCGGATTGCCTTCCGGGGGAATGTGCCCCTGGTGTATATCAACGCGGTGGGGGCCAATGATTCCATCATCTTTGACGGGCGTTCCTTTATCGTATCCCCTGATGGCTGCCTTATTGCCCGCGCTTTCCAGGAAGACCTGGTTACCTGGGATACCGGAGAACGCGGAAGGCTTGGCGGCGCATCTATTGCAAACGATGATGACGAGCTCGACACGCTTGAACAGGCCCTGGTGCTGGGAATACAGGAGTATATGAAGAAATGCGGCTTCAGCCGGGCGCATCTGGGGCTTTCAGGGGGGATCGATTCAGCCCTGGTGGCCTGCCTGGCCGTGCGGGCCATCGGGAAAGACCGGGTCGCCTGCTTCAGTATGCCCTCCCGCTTCTCCTCCCCGGGCTCCCTGGAGGATGCGGCGGCGCTGGCCGCGAACCTGGGCTGCGCCTACGACGTACTGCCCATTGAACCGGTCTATAGCGCCTTCCTGGGCTCCCTGGAGCAGGTTTTTGAAAACCGGCCCTTTGATCTGGCGGAAGAAAACCTCCAGGCCCGCATCCGGGGAACCCTGATGATGGCCTATTCCAACAAATTCGGGTCCATGCTCCTGGCCACGGGGAACAAAAGCGAGCTTGCCATGGGCTACTGCACCCTCTACGGCGACATGGCCGGGGCCCTGGCCCCCATCGGGGACCTCTTCAAAACCGAAGTCTTCGCCCTGTGCAGGCGGATCAACCGGCGGACCGCCGCGTCAGGCGGCCTCATCCCCCAGGCAACCCTGACCAAACCCCCCTCCGCGGAACTGCGGCCCAACCAGACCGACCAGGACAGCCTGCCCCCCTACGAAACCTTGGACGAAATCCTCAAGCTCTACCTCTTTGAAAACCTTTCCAAAGATGAGATCGCCCGCCGGGGATGGGACGCGGCCCTGGCGGAGCAGATCATCAGAACCGCGGCCCGGGCGGAATTCAAGCGCCGTCAGGCCCCGCCGGTGCTCAAGGTCTCCCCCAGAGCCTTCGGCATGGGCCGGCGTATGCCCATTGCCCGCCATATCCACGAGCTTTAGCGGCCATGTCGCTCAACTGGAAGGAAATCAACCGCGTCCTCGAAGAATTAGACCTCCCCGGATCGCAGATTCAGAAGGCGTACCAGAGCGCCTACGATGTGCTCTGCCTCCAGGTCTACGGCCCGGTCCGGGGAGGAGACCTGGAGGGCGGGTTCCGCAGCCGACTGCTCCTCATCGCCCTTACCCCCGGGGCGTGCCGCCTCCATGAAACCTTCCGGGGAGCGGTCAAGGGCGGGCGGCCCCTGCGTTTCGCGGAATTCTGCAAGGCCCGTCTGGTCAACGGCCGCATCGAGGAGGCCGCGCAGTTGGGGGATAACCGCATCGTCCGCCTCGTTATCCGCCGGGACGGGGAGCGGCTCCGCATGTACATCCGGCTCTGGTCCAACGCGGCCAACGTGATTATCACCGATGAGCGGGGGGCGGTTCTGGACGCCATGCGGCGGAGCCCCCGGCGCGGCGAGATCAGCGGGGGGCGCTATGCGCCGGAGGAAACCCTGGACGGGCCCGGCGCGGCAAAGGAAGCTCTGCGGGAGTACACGATCCGGGAAATTCCCGGATCCGGCACTTTTAACCAGCGGATTGACGCCTGGTACGCCGAACACGGCGGGGCTTTGTCCCTGGAGGCGCTGCGGGAGCAGGCCCGGAAGACCTTCGGGGCGAGCCGGAGCCGTCTGGAGGCGTCTTTGGAGCGCCTGCGTGAAAAGGAAGCGGACTGCGGGGCCGCGGACCGGCTCAAGGAGTACGGAGACATCATCATGGCCAACCTGGGGATGATCCGGCCCGGTGACTCATGGCTTGAGGCGGATGATTTCTACCGCGGCGGAACGGCGCGGATCAAACTGGAGCCCCGCAAGAGCCCTGCTGCCCAGGCGGAGCGCTGCTATGAGCAGTACCGGAAGGCGAAGAGCGGGCTGGCCGGCATCCAGATGGAGATAGCCGCAGGGGAAGCTGAACTGCGGCGGCTGGATCAGACCCTGGAACGGCTGCTGGCGGAAGAGAATCCCCTGGCGCTGCACCGGCTCCTCAAGACCAAGGGGCAGAAGCCCGCGTCTGCGGCGGACCGGAAGCGCCCCGGCCTGAGTTTCCGCCGCAGGGACTGGCTGCTCTTGGTCGGCAGGGACGCCGCGGAAAACGACGCTTTGCTGCGTCATCAGGTCAAGGGGAACGATCTCTGGCTCCACGTGCGGGATTACGCGGGTTCCTATGTGTTCATCAAGCGGCGTCCGGGGAAGAGCGTACCCTTGGACATACTGCTGGATGCGGGGAATCTGGCCCTCTTCTATTCAAAGGGGCGGAACAACGGCGAGGGGGATCTGTTTTACACGCCGGTTAAGTACCTCCGCCGGGCCAAGGGGGGCCCCAAGGGGCTGGTCATCCCGACGCAGGAGAAGAATTTGCATATAAAATTGGAACCGGCCCGACTGCGGGAACTTGAAAGCTGCCGCATCGAAAAGTAAGAGCGAAGGGCCAGGCGAACGGGGGGACCGGGGGGCCCAAGGTAGGCCGCTTTCGCGGCCAATTACAAGACCCCGGCCGCGCCCTGCTCCGGCTAAAGCCTTCGCGCATATGTGCTAATAGGGGGTATTACGTGCGCTACGCCATGCTGTGTTACTGGGTCAACGCCCTGCGGGCGCGTTTACTTTGCGGGGGCGCGGGGGCAGCGCCTCCGCTATATTTCAACACGAAACGGTATCACCGGCAGGCCCTCAGCGTTGTACAACTGCCGGTCTTGCGGGTTACCGGCCCAGGCGTAGTACAGACGCTCCGGGCGGTCAATCCCGGAAATATCCACCGACAAACAGTCCGGGCCCTCGATGTCCGCAGGGAGCCGGGTAAGGACGCCTGCGGCGGCAATGCTCACAAAGGGCCTTTCAGAAGCGCGAAGACCGGCGCCGCAGTTGTCGAAAAACAGCAGCAGCTTTCCATTGCGCCGCTCAAGAGTGCGGTATACCGGGCCCGGGGCGGTGTTCCGGCTGTTGAAGACCGCCCGTTCAGCCGCGAGGAACAGGCGCTCCCCCACGCCTTTCTTGTTGACGGGGTGCAAATCGTTCCATTCGCCCAGATCAAGCGCGGCGGCCATACCGGTCGCGGGCAGGGCCAGGGCCGCGGCTTGGGCCTCCCGGATGATCGCCCAGGAACTGGACTCGGTGTTGGCCCCGCTCATGCCGAAAAGGGGAAGCTGCACAAACAAAAACGGGAGATCATCCTGCCGCTTATAGCGCCGCCAATCTTTGATCAGGGCGGCAAAGAGGGGGGCGTATTCACCGGGGCGGCCGTCGTTCGATTCACCCTGATACCAGAGTACCCCGGCCAAGGGGTAGGCGAGCAGCGGCGCAATCATCGCGTTGAAAAGACCGGCGGGCTGTCGCTGAATGAAGAACGCGGCAGGGCACGGCGGGGCGCGCATCCCGATGCGGCATTTCCAGATACCGCCCAGTTCCACAGCGCCGCGTTCTGAAAACAGGCGGAAGGGCTTACCCAGGGTAACGCCTCCGTCCCCGTTATTGCAGACCGCCCGGATCGTGATTTGATTCTCCCCTTCATGGAGGAGACCGGCGGGGAC
>JAITHH010000310.1 GCA_031280065.1 Treponema sp.
TCAAGGTAGAAATCTGTTCCGCCTGTCATCCTTACTTTACAGGCAAGCAGAAGCTGGTAGACACCGCCGGCCGCATCGAACGCTTCCGCCGGAAATACAACATCAAAGACTAGGGGCCGAAAGCCGTTCAAGGAGGGCCTCTATGCCGAAGCGCGGGGTGAAAAGCGGGCAGTCCGCACATTCAAGCCCTGCGGTGAGGCTGGGGGCGGAGTCCCGGCAAGGGAGGGAAAATGCAATTCATCAAAATTCAATACCTTGGCTGTTCTGAACCGGTCGTGTTCGCCGCCAAGGAACTGGCGCGGTATCTTCAACTGATAGAACCCGCGCTGGAAATCGCCCTGGTTCATGCGGCTTCCTATGATTCCGCCGTCTGCGGCGCGATCTGGCTGGGCCGGGATGCGGCTTTTGAAGATAAGCTGCCTTCAGTGAGCCGGCGCGATCTGGATGACGGCGTATATATCGATGTGCGGGAAGGCGGGGGCGTCATCACCGGGACCAACGACCGGAGCGTACTCTTAGGCGCATACCGCTTGTTGCGGGAACTGGGCTGCGCCTGGCTGTTTCCGGGGAAAGGGGGCGAGCGCATACCTTCCGGCCTGCCCGCTCAAGTGGATGTACGGGTCTGCGAAGCCGCGTCATACCGGCACCGGGGAATGTGCATCGAGGGGGCCGTATCATACAGCCATGTGTTCAACATGATCGAATGGCTCCCCCGTGTGGGCATGAACAGTTACTTCAACCAGTTCAGGCTGCCGTTTACCTTCTTTGAGCGCTGGTATACCCATCAGGACAACCCTGAACTGGCCGCGCTGCCGGTTTCCAAGGAAGATGTGGCGGGCATGGTGCGGGATCATATCGCGGAGATAAAGAAGCGGGGGATGCTGTACCATGCGGTGGGGCATAGCTGGACCTGCGAGCCCTTTGGGATAGAGGGCAACACTTGGGAGGCGAAAGACTACCATGTTCCCCAAGAGGTGATTCCGTACCTGGCCCAGGTGAATGGGACGCGGGGGCTTTGGCAGGGAATCCCTTTGAATACCAATCTCTGCTACGGCAATCCCGAAGCGCGGGATAAGATGACCAGCGCGATTGCCGGTTACTGCCGGGAACATCCTGCTGTGGACTACGTGCAGTTCTGGCTTGCCGACGCTTTCAATAACCACTGCGAGTGTGAGCGCTGTAAAGATACCGATCCGAGTGATTTCTATGTGATGCTCTTGAACCAACTGGACGAGAAGCTCAACGCCCAGGGATTGAAAACCCGGATCGTGTTCCTCTTGTATCTGGAATTGCTGTGGGCGCCCAAGCGGGAGCGTATCAAGAATTCCGACCGCTTCGTGCTGCTGTTCGCCCCCATATCCCGCACCTATTCAAACGCCTATACGGATGCCGATATTGACGCTCCGGCTGCTTTGGAGCCCTATAAGCGGAATCAGATCACCCTGCCCCGGGAAGTGGGGGCGAATGTGGCCTACCTGCGGAAATGGCAGGAATGTGTCTCCGGCTGCGACAGCCTGATTTTCGATTACCACTTTATGTGGGACCATTTTAAAGACCCCGGCTATATGGACATTGCGCGGGTGATGTTTAAGGACATGAAGAACCTTGATAAGCTGAGGCTGAATGGTATGTTAAGCTGTCAGACCCAGCGGGCGTTCTTCCCCACCGGGCTTGGGACGGCGCTCATGGCGGAAGCCCTTTGGGACAAAAACAGCGATTATGACGCCGCGGTAACGCGGTACTTTAAGGCCGCCTATGGTCCCGGCTGGGAAAAAACGCGGGATTACCTCGATACCCTTACCCGGCTCTTCGATCCGCCGTATATCAGGCACGAGAAGCCGCAGGCGGATCCGCAAAAGCAGCGGGATTTTTCCGCAATCGAGGGGGTTCTGGATGCTTTTGCGCCGGTCATCAATGCGAACACCGGAGCAAACAGCGATCCGGCGCTCCGGTATTCCTGGAACCTGCTTGCCCTGCACGCCGCGTTGTGCCGTATCCTCGCCCGCGCCTTCACGATGCGGGCCGCCGGAAACATGAAGGAAGCGGAAGCGGGGTACGAGGAGGCTGCGGCCTTTGCGAGGCGGCATGAGATGGAACTGCATGAAGCGATGGATGTGTTTTTGTTCCTCCAAACCATGAAACACGCGGTATGCGACGTTAAGACGCCTTGATGAAATTCACTGTTTCCTTCTATATATCTGCGTTATTTGCGCTGGCCCCGGCTGCGCCGCTCTTCTGCGCCCCGGATATTCCCCCGGCGCTGGCGGCGCTCGCGGGCCCGGAGCGGGCAGCGGAACTGTTAGCGCGGGGAACCATAACCGGCTTTCAGCAGCGGGGGGGGAAACTCATCTTAGCGCCCCGGCATGACTTTACGCGGGCCTTGGCGGGGGATATGCTGGCCGCGCTGGAGCCGGGCTTTCTGGTGGAAAGCCTTTTGCTGTACCGGAAGCCGTCCGCCAGCGCGGGCCCCTGGAGCGAGGCTGAACGGACGGCTCTCTACAATAGCGCCCTGGCCCTGAGCAGCCTTGCGGGTCTGCAATACTTCTCCGCCAGCCGGAACGCCATGCGGACGTTCTATGAAACATCGGCGGTTATTGACGGGCCTCGTACGCGGCGGGTAACGGCGGACCCGGTTTTTGCGCTTCCCCCGGCTGAATTAACGATCTACGCCCGCCAGAAGGATTTAAGTTTTGGGGATAACGTCTATCAATACGATTACTATGCCCGGCAGGATGCGCTGATTTTTGTTCAGACGAACCTGACGGCCATGAACTACGGGATTATTCCGGCGGTGGGCAAGGAAAAGCTGCGCTCCATTGCGGCGGCGTTTGACGTGGGCGAGTTTCTGGTGATCTACGCCGCGTCTATGGCCAAAGCCGCCTCGCTTCCCGGCATACGGGAGCGGGTGGGGAATTCCTTTTCCACCCGCGCTGAGGCAATCCTCGGCTGGTTTGCCGGTCAAGCGGATAAAGTTTTTGGGAAATAGGCCGGGCGTATCTTTACGCGAATGAGGCGTTCTTCCGCGCCGCTGCTATAGCGGGCGATATTTACTTCTAAAACAGCAAATTCAACCTTGATCGTCCTTGACATTATAGTGCGCTCTATGTTAGGCTTTAATAACAGTGTTATATGACACTAACTATTGTGCTGTTATCAAGGAAGGTCTATGGCTGAATTTCCTGTTCTGATCGTCTATTCCAGTAAAACCGGGAACACCCGCAGGGTAGCGGAGGGCATACACCGGGGCCTATGCGCCCAGGGCCGGGCGGCGCGGATTGCGGCGGTGGAGGAAAAACCCGCGCCCGGCGAGGGGGAGGCGGTGCTGCTGGGCTTCTGGGTTGACCGGGGAAGCGCGGACAAGAAGGCCCTGCAATACCTCAAGCGCCTCAAGGGGCGGCGGATCGGACTCTTCGGCACCCTGGGAGCCTATCCTGATTCGCGGCACGCCAAGGATACCTCGGAAAAAATGCGGGCCCTGGCGGCAAAACACAACGTCTGCCTGGGCTGTTTCCTCTGCCAGGGGAAGATCGACCCCAAACTAACGGAAATGTTCAAGAAACTGCCCAAGATACATCCCCACAGCATGAACCCGGAACGGCAGAAACGCCACGAGGAAGCGGCAAAGCACCCCAACGATGCGGACATCGCGGCGGCCCTGGAAGCCTG
>JAITHH010000325.1 GCA_031280065.1 Treponema sp.
GGCGACATTCACATCCATGACCTCGATTTCCTCACCCTCACCACCACCTGCTGTCAAATCGACATTGCCAAACTCTTCCAGGGCGGCTTTGGAACCGGCCACGGCGCGATCCGCGAACCCAACGACATCCGCTCGTATTCCGCCCTGGCCTGCATCGCCATTCAGTCCAACCAGAACGACCAGCACGGCGGGCAGAGCATCCCCAACTTTGACCGGGGCCTTGCCCCCGGCGCCGCCAAGACCTTTGCCAAGTGCTGCCGCCAGAATGTGCTGACCGCCCTCACCTTACTGGCCCCTGGCGCGGCGGAAGCGATTCACCAGGCGCTGGAGGCGGAACTGTACGCGGGAAGCGGCGCGGCCCTCAAACCCGCGCTGGCTGATGTTACGGGCGAAGGCCAATACTTCGCGGCGGAAGCGGCGATCCTGCGGCGTTTTGTTGACGCCGCCGCCTGTCAGCGCATACAGGAATTCGCCCGGGCCAAAGCCCTGGAAGAAACCGAAAGGGCGACTTATCAGGCAATGGAAGCGCTGATTCACAACCTCAACACCATGCACAGCCGGGCCGGAGCGCAGATTCCCTTTTCTTCTATTAACTACGGCACCGACACCTCCGCTGAAGGCCGCATGGTCATCAGGAACGTCCTCCTTGCCACCGAAGCGGGACTCGGCGGCGGCGAAACCCCGATCTTCCCGATACAGATATTCCGCGTCAAAGAGGGAATCAACTACCGTGCGGGAGACCCCAACTACGACCTGTTCCAGCTTGCCTGCCGCGTGAGCGCAAAGCGGCTCTTCCCCAACTTCTCGTTCCAGGACGCCCCCTTCAACCTCCAATACTACCGCCCGGACCGGCCCGAAACGGAAATCGCCTACATGGGCTGCCGCACCCGCGTCATCGGCAACATCCACGACCCCTCGCGGGAAATCACCTACGGCAGGGGCAACTTGAGCTTTACCACCATCAACCTGCCCCGGCTCGCGCTGCGCGCCAAGGGAAACCTCGACCTGTTCTTTGACGAGCTGGACAAGAAGACCGGCATGGTAATCGTCCAGCTCCTTGAACGCTACGAGATACAGGCCCGCAAAAAAGTGAAGCACTTCCCCTTCCTCATGGGCCAGGGAATCTGGCTGGACTCCGATACACTGGGCTGGGACGATGAAATCCGCGATACGCTCAAGCACGGCACCCTGACCCTGGGCTTTATCGGCCTGGCTGAATGTCTCACCGCCCTCATTGGCAGCCACCACGGCGAAACAGCGGAGGCCCAGGCCCTGGGGCTGCGCATCGTCAGCCGCCTGCGCAGCCGCATGGACAGCGAAAGCCAGGATCGCAGGCTGAATTTCTCCCTCATCGCCACTCCCGCGGAAGGACTTTCGGGCCGTTTTGTCAAAATAGACCGGGAAATCTTCGGCCTCATCCCCGGCATTACTGACCGCGAATACTACACCAACAGCTTTCACATCCCCGTGCACTACCCCGTCGCCGCGCTGCACAAGATACGGCTCGAAGCGCCCTACCACGCGCTGACCAACGCGGGGCACATCACCTACGTGGAGCTTGACGGCGACATCTCCAAGAATCCCGAAGCCTTTGAGAAGCTCGTCCGGGCCATGAAAGAGGCGGGCATCGGCTACGGGAGCCTCAACCACCCCCTCGACCGGGACCCGGTCTGCGGCTACCGGGGCGTTATCGGCAAACGCTGCCCCAAATGCGGGCGCGAAGAAGGGGCGCTTCCCTTTGAGCGCATCCGGCGCATCACCGGCTACCTCGTGGGCGCCGTCGAACGCTTCAACAACGCCAAGCGGGCCGAGGAGCGGGAGCGGGTCAAGCATGGACTATGAAGATTCAAAGGGGGGGACGCCCCCCTCGCTCCAGCCCTGCGGGCTTCCGCTACCCCCCATACGGGGGCGCTGCCCCCGTAACACCCCCGCCGGGGGGCCCAGGCCCCCCGGACCCCCCGGTTATATGAACGGCTTCCTCCAAATCGGCGGCATAGAACCGGAATCCATCGTGGACGGCCCCGGCTTCCGCTTTACCGTCTTTGTCCAAGGCTGCGGCTTCCGCTGCCCCGGCTGCCATAACCCCCGCCTCCAGCCCTTTGAAGGCGGCCAGCGCATACCCATCCATGACCTCCTGCGCGAAATAGCCTCCAACCCCCTCCTGGACGGCCTTACCCTCTCAGGCGGCGACCCCTTCACCCAAGCTGATTCCTGCGCCGCCCTCGCCGAAGGAGTCCAAGCCCAGGGACTTTCAGTCATCACCTTTACCGGCTTCCGCTGGGAAGAATTACTCTCCGCAAACCGCCCTGACTGGCGCCGCCTGATTAACGCCAGCGGCATCATCGTAGACGGCCCCTTCATCATGGCCCTGCGGGACCCTGACCTGCGCTTCCGCGGCTCCTCCAACCAGCGCCTGATCGACGTCCGCCGGAGCCTCGCCGCAGGCCGCGCCATCCTCGCGCCCGAAGACCGCCTGACCGCCTCTCTAACCATCCGCTGACCTTCACAGCCGCCTCTGCCGTTCCCCTCAAACAAACCCGTCTTCGCTCTGAGCTGATTCGACTACACTCGGAGCATACCCGGCTTCGCTCTGAGCCTATTCGGCTACGCTCGGAGCATACCCGGCTGTACACTTTGCGGGTTTGCCTGGGTAAACAGGGTACACGGCTCTCTGCGGTATTTTATTAACCGGGATTCTAACCGATATTATAGAGAGAAGTAGAGATACACAAAGATGCATATAAAGTGTTTTGCGCCGGTTACTATGATATGTCTGCTCGTTCCGGTCCTGGCGGGGGCTCTGGATGCGCCTTCGGCGAAGGTGCAGGACGATTCCGCCTTGCGGATTTCCCTGGTCCAGCCGTGGTTCAAGGAAGCGCCGGGGCGGGTTTTAGGCGGACGTTCCTTCATCCATACCCTTCCGGGGGGGAGCCGGATACAGGTACGCGCCGAAGCGGGCCAGGAGGAGTTCAAGATCGTGCTTGCCAGGGAGCGGGACGGGGCGTTTCCCGG
>JAITHH010000047.1 GCA_031280065.1 Treponema sp.
CCTTTGTGAATGTCATCGAAATCGGCCTGGAGGATGTGGTGGATATACGGGTTGCCGACCGGCTCTACCGGGAATACCCGCCGGTGCGGTGTTTTCCCTCGTATCCTCCGGTCAAGTAGATGGCTGTCAGCGCTTGAAGGTGTTTAAGACTGGGGGGATAGCCCCCCGCCAGCCGCTTTCCTGAACTAAACACTTACCGGGATAAAAGCGAAATTTTCCACGTCAAACAAGCCCCGGTCTGTAACCTTGAGCTTGGGCAGAACCGGTAAAGCCATAAAACACAGCGTCATCACCGGCTCGATGGCCCGGTTTATCCCCAACTCCCGGTAGGCCGCATCGTGAATGGCCCGTAGCTTTTGCTCCACCCATTCGCCGCTCTGATCGCTCATCACGCCCCCCAGCGGCAGGGGCAGAAAGTCCAAGAGCGCCCCGTCCCGGACCAGCGCAATCCCGCCCCCCTCGGCAATGAGCTTTTCCACGGCTATGACCATGTCGCCGTCGTCCGCCCCCACGGTAATGATGTTATGGGTATCGTGGGCAATGGAGATCGCGATAGCCCCCCGCGAAAGGCCGTAGCCCCGCAGGAGGGCTGTTCCCACGCAGCCCGTGTTGTGATGCCGTTCCACCACCGCGATCTTTACGATGTCCTCGCCGGGGCGGTAGACGAATTCGCCCGCTTCATTCCGCCGCACCCGCGCCCGGCCCTTCCCGGTGATGATGCTTTCCGGGCTCATATCGATCACCTGACCCTCGTCCTGGGGGAGCTTGAGGCTGAGTGTCTGCCGGGAGAAATCCTTGACCTGAAACCGGCGCCGCACCGCCGCGTCATCGCACCGGGACAGGGGCAAAAGATACCGCCCGTCCTTGGCGGCGAGTTTCCCCTGGATAAAGACCGCGCTGACGTGGAAATCGTGCAGGTCTTCCACCAGGATCAAGTCCGCCCGCAGCCCGGGGGCAACGCCGCCCCGGTCGTGCAGGCGGAAACATTCGGCGGCGTTCAGGGTGGCCATGCGAATGGCCGTTATCGCGTCTACCCCCGCGGTAGCGCAGAGCCGCAGGTGTTCCTCTAGGTGCCCCTTTTCAAAGATCGTCTTGAGCTGGCGGTCATCGGAGCAGAGGACGCAGCGGCGGCTGTTTTCCGGGGTGAGGCCCTTGAGCAGCGCGGGCAGATCAGGACAGGCGGAACCCTGGCGGAGCAGCACGTACATACCACGGGCGATCTTGTATGCCATGTCTTCCACCGTGGAGCACTCGTGGTCCGTATGAATTCCCGCCGCGGCGTAGGCGTCAAGGGCCTTGCCGCCCAAACCCGGACTATGCCCGTCCGCCAGCTTGTTCCGGGACTGAACCAGACTCAGCTTGTCCAGCGCCTCCCCGTCCGCCGCGACCACCGAGGGGAAATTCATGAATTCCCCCAAACCCAGAATGCGGCTGTTTTCCAAGGGCCCCGCCATGGCTGCGGCGTCCAGCACCGCCCCGGAATGTTCAAACGGCGCCGGCGGCACACAGGAAGGGAGCATGTACTTGATGTCCAGCGCGGTCCGCTCCGCCGCCCGGATCATATAATCGAGGCCCGCTTCTCCCCGGATATTCACGATCTCGTGGGGGTCTGAAATGATGGTTGTCGTCCCGTGGGGAACCAGCAGACGGCCCAGCTCTTCGGGGCTTACCATCGTGGATTCGATATGAATATGGCCGTCGATCAAACCCGGCAGCACATACCGGCCCCCGGCGTCGATGACCTCCGCGCCCCGGTAGTCTCCAATCCCGGCGATATACCCGCCGCAGACCGCCACGTCAGCCTCGATGAACCCGCCGCTGAATACATCCGCGATTTTCCCGTTTTTGATTACCAGATCGGCATCTGTCTTGCCTGAAGCCGCGTTGATGAGTTGCGTTAAGCGCTCTTTATCCATTTATTCAGTGTAAGGCTGCGGTTTCTGATTTGCAAGTTCCCCCGGAACCGCTACATACCGCGAAGTTCGTTGTCCAGCCGCGCCTTATCTTGGTTGTTGATGACATTCTTGTCCAGTAAAATACTGGTGAGTTCAGTCAGGAAGTTTTTGAGATGTCCAAAGTGGTTGACCTTTATCATGCTGAGTTCTGTCCGCAGCCCGTCAATCTCCGTGCCCAGGCCGTCGATTCGCGCACCCAAATCATCAAAACGCTTTTCAAGAGAGCTGTCCAGCGCCATCTGCATGAAACCGTACTTAATGAAATTCATGCCGTGTTTGCTGAACCCGATGATAAAGATAATCCCCGCCGCAGCCAGCAGCAGCGCCGCAGTCAAAGGAGGGAAAGCCTTAATAATCGTGTCTAAAATGTCCCAGCCGGTCATCTTTGTCCCCTTGCTTTTAAGATAACATTGCGGGCCAGATTGGGTCAAGGAGAAAGGAAACTGCGGGTCAGCTTATGGGGGTTCCACCCCCGCTAAGTAAACGCGCCCGCAGGGCGTTGACGCAGTGCTGCGGCGCGGCGTAGCGCTCGTAATACCCCACATATTAGCCCTCATGCGCGAAGGCTTTAGCCTGAGCAGTGCGCGGCAAACAACCGCGCCCGCTTAGTGGGGGGCAAGCCCCCCTCGCTCCAAAGCCTGCTTTTCTGATTGACCGCGATAGCGGTCAACCTTTCCGCTACCCCCCATGCGGGGGTTCCACCCCCGCAACGCCCCCGCCGGGGGGCCCAGGCCCCCCGGGCCCCCCTTAAGTAGGCTGCCCCCGGTTACACGAAAATCCGGCGGGCCAGATCGCGGCTCAAAGCTACGCGGCTGTCCTTGACGTTCACGATTACGTTTTCTCCGAGCTTGGAAACCACCGTAACCGCACTCCCCACAGTGAATCCCAGGGATTCAAGCCGTTTTTTCATGTCTTCAGAACCGCCAATCCGCTTGATGGCTCCGGTTTCTCCGTTATTGGCCAGCGATATAGGCATGACCGCCTCCTTCCGCAAAATGTCCAGGCAGAGCCGGTATCATCAGCCGGCGCGGCCCTGGATATGCTCTCTCTAAGAAAGTTAGCGTTAATTAACATTCATGTCAAGTGCATTTGGGGAGATTCCGCGCTATGCTGATTCCATGCTGAGTTATCGTCATGCCTTCCACGCGGGCAGCGCGGCGGATGTGCTCAAACACGGAACGCTGATTTTCTGCCTCGACTACCTGGGGCGGAAGGACGCGCCCTATCTCTGCGTGGATACCCATGCGGGCGCGGGGTACTACGCCCTGGACAGGGGCTTTGCGGCGCAAAACCGCGAGTGGGAAGGGGGAATCGGGCGGCTTCTGGACGCGGCAAGGGATGGGACGCCTCCCTTGGTGAAGCGCTGTCTCGGCCTGCTTGAGGGGGCGTCCCGCCGCGTACATGAGTACCCCGGCTCTCCGGCCCTGATACGGGCCCTTTTGAGGCCCCAGGATCGCGGGGCCTTTTTTGAATTGCACCCGCAGGACTACGCGCTGCTCGATGCGAACATGGCCGGGGATTCCCGGCTGGTTCTGCGGCGTGAAGACGGGTTTTCGGCGCTCAAGGCCCTGCTGCCGCCGCGTTCCCGCCGTGCCTGCGTATTCATCGATCCTCCGTATGAGCGTCTGGAGGAATACGCCTTGGCGCGGCGGGCTTTGGCTGAAGGGCTGCGGCGGTTTCCGTCCGGGCTCTACATCATCTGGTATCCGCTTTTGGGCGGCGGCGGGGACAAGGCCCGGAGCGCGGGCGCGGGGCTCATGGATTTGTACCAGGGGAACCGCTGCCAATTTGAACTCTGTACCGCGCCGGTCCGGGAGCGGGGAATGTACGGCAGCGGGCTGGTGATTTTCAATCCCCCGTGGACGCTC
>JAITHH010000063.1 GCA_031280065.1 Treponema sp.
TTTGAAGCGTAGGGGCGCGTGACGGGGAATGTAACCGCGCCGCGTTATGGTATGGAAATGCGCGCCCCTGAAAGTTTTCCTCTGAGTGATACCTTTCTTGTGAAAAGGGCGGGAACGGCGTATACTGATACAAGATGCACAACAGGGAAAAGACGGCGCTACAAAAACTGATTGATGTCGCGGCGGGGCGGGAACGCGCCGATATCGTCATAAAAAACGGAACGGTCGCGGATGTCTACGGCGGGCGCTTTATCAGGGCGGATGTGGCAATAAGCTCCGGGCTGATTGCCGGCGTGGCGCGGGATTATGACGGCGCCGAACTCTATGACGCTTCCGGGCGCTATGTCGTTCCCGCGTTCATTGACGGGCACATACACATTGAATCTTCAATGCTGGGGCCGGTGGAATTCAGCCGCCTTTTGGTTCCGCATGGAACGGCGACCGTCATCGTTGACCCGCACGAAATCGTAAACATTACCGGGCTTGCCGGACTGGAAACCATGCTCAACGCCGCGTCCTCAGCCTGCCTTGACATCAAAGTGATGGCCCCCTCATGCGTTCCCGCGACACCCTACGAACATTCGGGCTTTGAACTGGACGCGCGGGCGCTCGCCGCGCCGGTGAACGACCAGCGGCTTTTGGGCCTGGGAGAATTCATGGACTATCCGGCCGTTATCGCTGCCGAAGACAGGGCGCTGGATACAATCATGCTCGCGCTGGGGGCCGGAAAACTTATTGACGGCCATAGCCCCGGCGTAAAGGGCAAAAACGTCAACGCCTACGCCGCCGCGCATATTCACACCGACCACGAGTGTTCCGGCGCCGCCGAACTGGAAGAACGCATCGGGGCGGGAATGTACGCGCTGCTCAGGCAGGGTTCCACCTGCCATGATCTCAGGAATTTGCTGAAGGGGCTTACCCCCGAAAACAGCCGCCGCTGTGTACTGTGCTCCGACGACCTGCAGCCGACCACCATCATCGAACGGGGGCATCTGGATGAACATCTGCGGATATGCGTTGAGGAGGGAGTCGATCCCATGTGCGCCCTCAGGATGGCAACCCTGAACGCGGCCGAATGTTACCGGCTGTTTGACCGGGGCGCGCTCGCGCCGGGGATGCGCGCGGATATCACGCTGCTGGATAACCTTTCGGATTTCAGGGCGCGGCGGGTATATGTGGGGGGCGTTCTGGCCGCGGAAAACGGACGCTGCCTGCTTTCACCGCCCCCGCCTGATTACAGCGCGCTGCGCGGCACGTTCCATGTGAAAGATTTTTCTGAACGAAAGCTCGCGCTCCCGCTTGTGTCGGAGCGGGCCTATGTCATTGACATAAAGCCGGGTACGGTAGTTACCGGAAAAGGCGTCGCGGAGGTGAAGCGCGAAGGAGGGCTGTTTGTGCACGACCCCACGCGGGACATCGCCAAAATCGCGGTTGTCGAGCGCCATCACGGTACGGGGCTGGTGGGCGTGGGGCTGCTGCGGGGTTACGGTATCAAAAAAGGCGCAATCGCGGTGTCGATTGCCCACGATTCGCACAACATTATTACCGTGGGGGTAAATGACGCCGATATCGCGCGCGCGGTGCATCATCTTGCCGCTATCGGCGGCGGCGCGGTGTTGGCGCTTGACGGCGGCGTTCTCTGCGAGCTGCCCCTGCCGCTGGGCGGCATCATGAGCGACCAAAGCGGGGAATGGGTGCGGCAGCGCCTTAACGAACTGCACGATGCGGCGTGGAACACACTGGGAATCAACAAAGAAATGGAACCGGTGCTGGGACTTGCCTTCATGTCCCTTGCCGTCATCCCCGAACTCAAAATTACCTGCGACGGGCTTTTCGATGTACACCAATTTGATTTCATACCGGTAGACGCTCCGTAAACGTCCGTTTTGCAAAACGGACGCGCAGACGCTCCGGGATAATACAGGGGACATTTTCTTCCCGTTCCGGTATACTAAAGGCCAGACTATATGCGGAGGATACCATGAATTATACCGATCTCGATAAAACCGAAAGCTATCACAAGCTCTGCGCCCTGGCGGGAAAGCGTTTTGATTACCGCGCCCTTGACGCGGAGCGGGTGCGTTCTTGTACCGTTCCCATGGCCGCAGGCCTGTCCTACAACTGGGCGGCCAAAGCCGCGGACGGGGAAGTAATCGCGGCCCTCAGGACGCTTGCCGCCGAGCAGGAACTTGTCCCCAAGTACCGCGCCCTGCTTGACGGGGAAACAATAAACACCGGCGAAAACCGCAGGGTGCTTCATCAGCTTTTGCGCGGGCAGCTTGGCGCGGCGGTTGTTCATGACGGCAAAGACCTCGGTGCGTTTTACCGCGCGGAACTTGAGCGGTTTTCCGCCTTTGCCGGCGCCGTCCATTCCGGCGCGATCACCGGTTCCACGGGCAAACCTTTCAAAAACGCGGTTCAAATCGGCATTGGAGGCTCGGATTTGGGGCCACGGGCGCTCTATATCGCCCTTGACAATTGGGCGCGCAAAGAGGGACGCAAAAAGCTTGACGGGTATTTTATTTCCAATGTTGATCCTGATGACGCTTCGGCGGTGATCGACGGGTTAGGGAAGGCGCTGGAAGAAACGCTGTTTATTCTGGTGTCCAAAAGCGGAACTACGCAGGAAACGCTTGCCAATGAACTTTTTGCCAAGGCCCGTCTTGAACGCGCCGGCCTTACTCCCAGTAAACACATTGTCGCGGTTACCAGCGAAACAAGCCCCTTGGCCGGCAGCCCGTCCTATCTTGATTCTTTCTATATTGACGATTTTATCGGGGGGCGCTATTCATCCTCATCCGCGGTGGGCGGGGTTATCCTGTCGCTGACATTCGGCTCCGGTGTTTTCAAAGACTTTCTTTCCGGAGCGCATGAAGCCGACAAACTGGCCCTGGAGACCGATATTTCCCAAAACGCCGCTTTGCTTGACGCCCTGCTGGGAGTTTGGGAACGGAACTTCCTCAAGTACCCGGCAACGGCGGTACTGCCCTACAGTCAGGCGCTGGCCCGGTTTCCCGCCCATCTTCAACAGCTTGATATGGAATCCAACGGCAAGCACGTCAACAGGAACGGTTCGCCGCTGGCGTATGCGACCGGGCCATTGGTTTTTGGCGAGCCGGGAACCAACGGGCAGCATTCGTTTTATCAGCTTCTGCATCAGGGAACGGATATTGTTCCCCTCCAGTTTGTGGGCTTTCTTGACAGCCAGCGGAATGATGACGTTGAGGTTGACGGTTCGGTGAGTCAAACCAAACTCAAGGCAAATCTTGCCGCCCAGATTGTTGCCTTCGCAAAAGGTAAAGATGACGCTAACCGGAACAAGTTTTTTCCCGGCGGACGGCCTTCAAGCCTGATTTCGGGGAAACGGTTGACGCCCGCCGCGCTGGGAAGCCTCCTTGCCCATTTTGAAAACAAGGTGATGTTTCAGGGTTTTGCATGGAATCTGAACAGTTTTGATCAAGAGGGAGTACAACTGGGCAAGGTGCTGACCAAAAAAGTCCTTGCGGGGAATTCCGGCGACAGCGCTTTGGATGCCTACAGCGAACTGTTGGGAGTACGGTAACGTATCCGGCCGTCCCCCCTCCTGGCGTGTGGCGCTATAGTCAATTTTTCTAGCCGCCAACATCGCAAGCCCTAGGGAAGTACTGATTAACTTGACGTTAATCAGCGTTACCCTATGTATTTGCTCATTTCATTACGCAAATACGGGTAAGATGCACAGATTAATTCGTATAGAAGGCACGGAAGGCGCCTGTCTGCCCTGTCTGCCGACAGGCAGGCGACAGGCAGGCCGGAAAACGCGGATGCCCGCCGAAGGGGATACAACTGATGCTGAGGCGGTGAAGGAATACTGGGATATGCTGGACTTCAACATTATATGCTTGATGTGCTCTACCGGGAGGACGCCTGCCGGGTAAGGAAGGACTGGAGCCCGCGCACCCTTGGGCTGATACGGAAAATCGCGCTGACGGCAGTGCGGTCTGACAAAGAATCGAAAACCAGCGTCAGGGGCCGCGTCCAGTAAATGGCCTGGCCGGAGAATTATCTGGAGCGCCTGTTATTCCATTACGTTTTCCCTGCTGAACAGAATTCTACATAGTGCGCTCGCCCTGGTACGGCTATCCGCTTGCCGTTTAAGGACGTTTCCAGTACGATAAACTCACCCGGTCATTAGAAGGAACATCGTATGAGGCTGATTCGGACGGAACTCACGGTGAAGAGTACCGGGTGCAGGTAATGAATGGAAGGCTCAGGCAAAGCAATGAAACACGGAGGATTTTGATGAACCAGCGCGCCATACAGAACGAAGACGAAGACGAGGAAGAGCGCGGGCAGGAAGACAAACAGGCCGGGCAGGACCCGCTCGTCTATAAGATGCTCAAGACAAGGACGATCCTGCTTTCCGGCGAGATCAAAAAAGAATTGGCCGAGCGGACGATCCGGCAGCTCCTCCTCATGGAAAGCATGGGGAACGAGCCCATCCGTATCTTTATCGATTCCCCCGGCGGAGACGCCGACGCGGGCTACGCCATCTTTGACATGATCCGCTTTGTAACCCCCCCGGTATGGACCGTTGGCATGGGGCTCGTGGCCAGCGCCGCGGCGATTATCCAACTGGCAAGCCCCAAAGAACGGCGGGTCGGACTCCCCAACAGCCACTACCTGATCCATCAGCCCCTTTCGGGCATCCGGGGCGTGGCCACGGACATCGAAATCCACGCCAGGGAGCTGGATAAACTGCGCGAGAAGATAAACCGCCTAATCGCCGGTGAAACCGGGGCCCCGTACAGCCAGGTCGAGCGCGACACAGACCGGGACTATTGGATGAGCGCGGACGAGGCCGTCAAATACGGCCTGCTGTCCCGGGTCGTCACCCGGCGGGACGGCATGGGCCTCTAAGGGGGACAACCTCCATGCGCGTCCGTATTACCCCGCGCCGCTTTACCCGCGCCGTCCGGGTTCCGGCCTCTAAGTCCCACACCATCAGGCGGCTCCTCTTGGCCGCGCTGGGGGAGGGAACCTCACAGATCGATTATCCCCTGGATTCCCTCGATTCCCGTTCCTGCCTGGCGGTATGCCGGGCGCTGGGCGCGGACATCGCCGAACACCGCGCCGCAGAGCGGCTCGTCCGCTGGACCGTGCGGGGCGTTGGCGGCGCAGAGGGCCTGCACGGGAAGGGTGAATTGCTGGACGCGGGGAATTCCGGCACAACCCTGTTCCTGGCCGTGGCCGCCGCGTCTTTGGGGACGGGGGAATTCACCTTTACCGGAGACGAACAGATACGGCGGCGCAGCGCGGCCCCGCTTTTAGCCGCGCTCCGGGGGCTCGGCGCTGATGTGCGTTCCGCGGAGGGCGGCTGCGCCCCCGTCACCGTGCAAGGGCCCTGGAAAGGGGGCCGCGTGAGCCTCTCCTGCCCCACCAGCCAGTACCTGTCGGCCCTGCTCATCGCCGCGCCCCTAGCCCCGGCGGGCACGGTAACGGAGATCGAGGTTCCCCTGCTCAACGAGCGGCCCTACATCGGCCTTACCCTGTCGTACCTCCGCGCCCAGGGGGTTTCCTGGGAAGTTCAGGGGGATTACGCCGCGTTCCGGGCGTCCGGCGGGGCGGTCTACCGGCCTATGAACGGCCCGGTACCCGGGGACTTTTCTTCCGCCGCGTTCCCGGCCTGCGCCGCCGCCGTGTCCGGGGGCGAAGTTACCCTCCTGGGCCTTGACGCGGATGATCCCCAGGGCGATAAGGCTTTTTTTGAATTCCTGCGCCGGATGGGCTGCGGGGTACACGGGGAACCGGGCCGCATTACCGTGTCCCGCGCCGGGCCCCTCACCGGCGGCGAGTTTGACCTCAACGCCGTTCCCGACCTGCTCCCCGTGATGGCCGTCATGGGCGCTTACGCCCAGGGGGAGACCCGGCTGGTCAACGCCGCCCATGCGCGGATCAAGGAAACCGACCGCATTGCCGTGATGGCCGCCGAACTGTCCAAGCTCGGGGTCAAGGTCCGCGAGCGTTCTGACGGGCTGGTGATTGAGGGCGGGGAAGTATCGGGCGGGCGGCTGCTCCAGGGGCACGGCGATCACCGGGTGGCGATGGCCCTGGCAGTTGCGGCGCTGGGCGCGTCAGGGCCGGTGGAGATAGAAGGCGCTGAATGCGCGGAAGTTACCTATCCGGGATTTTGGGACTTATTACGAGAAGAGGATGGGGCGTTCCCCTCCTGCCGGGCGCGCTGCCGGGGAGAAGCGCGGCCCTCCTGATGCGTATCGTGATTGCCGGCGCGGGCCAGGTTGGCGTTGAACTGGCCCGGCGCCTCATCCAGGAAAAACACGACGTCTCCCTGATAGAACCCCATGAAGAACGCGCCCGCCACGCCTCCAACCGCCTCGACTGCCTTGTCCTGCACGATCAGGCGAACCGCCTCGAATCCCTGGAACAGGCCGGCGTCAAAAAAGCCGGGGCGCTGGTTGCCGTTACCGACTCGGACGAACTCAACATCATCATCTGCGGCATGGCCTCCTCCCTCAACCCCAAACTCACCGCTATCGCCCGGGTGCGCAACGGCGGCTATGCGCGGCTGAACCTCGGCGTCGATCACGTGATCAACCCCGATGTGGAAGCCGCCCGCTCGGTCCTGAACGCCGTAGAACGCGGCGTCCTGGGAGACATTCTCTCCTTTACCGGCACCCCCTATGAAATGGGCGCCGTTGACGTCAGCCCCGCAAGCCCCTTCGACGGCCTGGCCATCAAAGACTTCCATTCCCTGATCGAAGGGGAAAGCCTCGTTGCCCTGGCGGACCGGCAGGGGGCCAGCATACTCCCCACGGGAACCACCGTGCTCCAGCGGGGAGACCGCATCTACGTCCTGGCCCGCGAAGCGGCCCTGGCGCAGATATTCAAACTGGCGGGCCGGACCCCGCAGCCTCTCCGCAAAATCGGCGTGGCCGGAGGCGGACGCCTGGGCTCCCTCATCGCCGAGGGCCTTTTGGAGAGCGGCCCCGCGAAAAAACACCCGTTCTTCGCGTTCTTGAAGAACCTCAGCCCCCGGAAACGGCGGATCACCATCATCGAAGAGGATTACCGCCGCTGTAAAGAACTCGCGGCCCGTTTCCCCGACGCCTTGATCCTTAACGAAGACATCTCCGATGAGAGTTTTGTGGCCGAAGAGCGGCTGGGCGGCCTGGACCTGGTGATAACCGCTGCGGAACGGCAGGAGATGAACATCATCACCGCCGTGTACCTGAAATCCAAGGGAGTGGCCCGGACCATCGCCCTGGTAACCGGCTCCGGCTACGCCATGATCGCCCGGCAGCTTGGGGTGGACGTGGTCATTCCCATCAAGACCGCGGTGGTGGACTCGATCCTCTCGCGCCTCTTGGGAGAGGGGATCAAGGGCATACACCGGATCGGGGACAGCAGCATCGGCGTCCTGGACATCGAAACTGGGCCCCGCGCCCCGGTCATCGACAAGCCGCTGAGGGAGTTCCGCCTCTCCGAGGGGGGGCTGGTGATGCTGATCTACCGGGACGGCGCGTCGTTCATCCCCCGGGGGGATTTCGTCTTTCAGGCTGGGGACCGGGTCGTCCTCATCGCCAAGAACGGCAGCGAAGGGGAGATAGGCCGCCTCTTCGACGTGCCGCTCTTAGGGCAACGCTGATTAACTTGACGCTAATCAGCGTTGCCCTATGTATTTGCTCATTTCATTACGCAAATACCACATTAAAGTAGCACTGATTTATTCTCGGTTGAATAAATCAGTGCTTCCCTTGCGGTTTCGTTTAATGGAAGGTCAAACCGGCGGCTTCGGTATTTTCCGCCAGAAAGAGCGTCTTTACCATACCGGGAGGGATGGCGGCGGGGTCCAGACGGGCCTCATAACGCCGGCAGCTCACCGCCCAGGGGCCCGGCTCAGGGGGAAACCGGGCGTAGTACCGTTCGAAGAAAGACGCTCCCCCTACCGGAATCAGCAATAGCTCTCCCCGGCGGATAGCGGAGAGTCCGCCCCGGGCAATCCCGCCGATA
>JAITHH010000068.1 GCA_031280065.1 Treponema sp.
TTAATCTTTCCAGTCCCTGACAATCCGGCGCACAATCTCCGAAGAGTGTTTTGAGGCAATGGGCAGGAATTCATCAAATTTGACCGGCGATTCCGCGCCGGCAACATCCGAAAGCGCCCTGATAATCAGCGCCGGGACGCCAAAAAGGGAACAGGCATGGGCAACCGCCGTACCCTCCATCTCCACCGCCCGCAGCGCCGGGAAAAGCCCCCGGAGACGGGCGATATAGTCCGCCTCGTGTACAAACACATCCCCGGAACCGATAAGCCCCCGGACATGATTAAAAGACGGCGGCAGAATCCCCTCGCGCTTCAAAGCGTCCACCGCAGCCTCCGCCCGGCTGACCAATGCGGCGGGAACCTCAAACACCGCAGGCATAGCGGGCAGTTGACCGGGCGCATAACCGAAAGCGGTAACATCCACATCGTAGTACGCCAGCGCATCGGAGATAATCGCGTCCCCAAAGCTCAAGGCGGGGTGAATTCCCCCCGCGGACCCCGTGTTGATCACCGCCTTGGGCTGGAAGCGGCTGATTAACAGGGCGCAGCCCACTGCGGCGTTCACCTTGCCGATACCGCAGCGCAGCAGTACCACCGGCTGATCCTCCAACTCCCCCTGGAAGAATTCAAAGCCCCCCGCAGATTCAGCGCGGACCTTGCCGAGCCGCTGGCGGAGCAGCCGCACCTCGTCTTCCATGGCCCCGATAATACCGATCATGCCTGCCTCCATATCGTTGTGCGGTTCCTGCCGCCCGCCTTGGATTGATAGAGCGCCTCATCCGCCCAATGCAGAATAGCGTCCGCCGGGCCGGTGATTTCGCCGTTAAACGTTATCAGGCCCAGACTGATCGTTACCTGCGGCAGAGGCCGCGCCCAGGGAACCTCCATCGCCGCCACCGCAATCCGCAGGCGTTCAGCGGCCATGAACGCGGCGTGTTCATCGGTGTTGGGCAGCAGAATGGTGAATTCCTCCCCGCCGAACCGGGAGGGAATATCCTCCAGGCGGACATTCTGTTTGATCGTCGAGGCCAGATGCTCCAGAACCCGGTCCCCCGCCAGATGACCGTAATTGTCGTTAAAGCACTTGAACAGGTCCACATCGATCACGATAAGGGATGAATCAACGCCCGTCCGCTTGGCCCGCGAAATTTCCTCGCCCAGCCGGATGGAAAAGAAGCCGTGGTTGAAGAGGCCGGTTTTTACGTCCCGTACCGAGCGTTCATAGTGGAGGTGGTTCTGGATCGCCTGGGTAACAAAGCACATGAGCTGCCCCATGTAATTCGTTTCCGTGTCGTTATACGCATCCAGGACGATCTTGGGGCCCACCAGAATCAGCCCGTAGAGCCCGGACGGGCCCAGGATCGGGATGACCAGCTCCGGCTGCAGCTTCTCAAACGCCTGAAACACCTCTTCCACCCGCTCGCTGCTCCGCTGGTCTTCCAGCGCCTTGGAAAACCGCTGATACCGGACAGGCTCTTTGCGGCGCTGAAAGAACGGCTCAAACACGGTCAGCGTGTTGATGTTCACCGCCATATCCACCATTTTGCGGTTTTTATAGCCCCTGACGATCACGTCTTCTTTGTTTTGATGGGGCTTCCAGAGGAACACGATAAACGAGGGCAGGAACAGGTCCGAAAGCTGCCGGACCGCGGCGTCCATGATCTCATCAATGCCGGTCCGGTTGAAAATATCCACCGCCCCGGCGAGCAGCCCCTTGTAGCTCTGTACTTCCTGGTTCAGCGCTTTTATGTGATCGAATACGCCGATTTCCTGGAGCAGCGCAAAATGATCGAGCACTTTTGGATTTAACAGAAACTCATCATGGGTCTGAATCGTATACATTACGTAACAGAATAATGATCGGCCACCGTTTGACGCCACCCGGCCCGGTTATCCTTATCCTCCCATTCCAAAATTTTTTTTATTGAGAAGCGCCTGGTATCGTGGGGGCTGGAAAAGTGAACCACCCCGAAACGTCCCCGGCCAATGTAGATGATCGTGTCGCCCTTTCCCAGCATTTCGTCTTGGGCAATTCCGGCGGCCACGCAGTCAAAGTGCGCGGGCAGCCCGGAACTTTTATCGCTTACCGCCGTGGCAAGGTCTCGGATTATCTTGCCGCAGATGGGGCAGTCAGGCGTGGGAAGCGGCTCGGCGGGAGGGGCCACGGGAGTCCACTTAGGGCGCTCAACCAGAATCCCCCGGTTTTTATCATAGCGGAACCTGTCCGGGCGCTTCTTGCTGCCCAGATTTATCAGCTCGGTCCAATGACTGTCGTTCCGCTCACGGCGCTTAAAGGGCTTCCGCTTGTTATTTCCTCCTTTTCCGCTGCTCATGGCGCTGGCCTCCCCCTGGAATATTCAAGATTTCATTACTGAGCACCTGCGCTATACGCTGGATTGCCTCGTGAAGATACTCCTGATTATGTATTTTTTTCTTCAATGTTGCAATTCGGGGAGAGGGCAGTGGATTCTCCCCTTGAACCATAATCATATCTGCTCCATAAACGCCGAGGCAAGATGGAATATCTTTTCCGGGCCGATGAATACCAGGTCAAACCGAAGAGCCATACAATTATATTCTCGATGGACAGATAGAAAATACTTAGCAGTTTCTATGATTCGCCGCCGTTTTTTTGCGCTGAGGCTGTATTCCAACTGGCTGTAATCGTAGCGATTCCAGGTTTTTACCTCAATAAACGCTAAAGTTTCGCCGTCGAGGGCGATCAGATCGATTTCACCTTGGGGAGAGCGGAAATTGCGGGCAACGATCCGCATCCCCCGCGCCGCAAGGAACCCGGCGGCCCGGTCTTCGCCGTCCCGGCCCCAGCGGCTCCTATTCACCTTTAACGGGTATCTCCCTGAATTCCATGGGACGGGCGATAAACAGGGATTTTTCCTGTACCAGATCGATGAGGGGCCCCTCGTGAGGGTTGTAGGCGGCGCCGGTTTGGTCAATGAGGATGCGGACGCGGGGCCGCAGAGGCGCGTCCCGCTGAACTTTCACCACCCGCGCGATGACACGGTTATTGAGCAGCACCAGCGACCCGATGGGATAGATGCCCATTGTTTTGATAAAGGCTTTGAGCACGTCAGGGTCAAAGCGCATGGCGTTATCGGCCAGGAGGTTTTTCATGGCCTGGTAGCCTATCATGGAATTCCGGTAGGATTTCTCGCTGACCATCGCCTCAAAAGCATCGGCCACCGAGATAATCCGGGCCCAGGGATCGATGCGCTTGCCCCTGAACCGGTTGGGGTAGCCCTCGCCGTCCCAGCGCTCATGGTGCTGCAGCACGATGCGTCCCATCTCGTCCGGAAAGGCGAATTCCCGGCACGCAATCGTATACGAATAGATGGGATGGGTCCGCATGAGCTGCATCTCGGACTCGGACAAGCTGCCCTGCTTGCTCACGATGTTCGGAGAAAGCCAGAGCATCCCCGCGTCATGGAGCAGTGCGGCGGTAACCGCCTGGATAAAGGGTCTGCCGGTGATCTTAAACTCCCCGCAGATCAGAGCGGTGAGGATCGCCGTGTTGACGGCGTTTTTTGCCAGGGGATTGCCTTTGACCACGCTGCCCAGCACATAGCCGATGATGCTGGTCTGCTCCGCCCGGACCAGTTGGAGCAGCCGGTCAACGATCTGGTCCAACTCCGCCGGATCGCTCTTGCCGCCGGCGCTGATCCGCTCGAAAACCGTATTCATCTGTTCGATGAGTCCGGTGTAATTCCAGTAAGGATCGCTGAGTTCGGGCGTACCGGGGGGCCTTACCGCCTCGCCCCCGGTCTCGACGCTTTCGACACCCCAGGCTTTGAGCCGCTCTAGGTCTTTCTTTCTAACCGCGATACCGGCGGGTACCAGGACGTTTTCATCTTCGATATAAACGGCCTCGGTAAAAGACAAACCTGGACGCAGGCTATCCAACTGGAGCTTCTTCATGGGGAGGGAGCATTCTTATACGGTTGATCCCATGGCGGCGGGCGCGGGCGCGGGGGCCTTTGTCTTGGCGGCCTTTTTGATCACCAGTTCTTTGATCTTCGCGGCTTTCCCGATCTTCTCCCGGATGTAGTACAGTTTTGCCCTGCGGACCTTTCCAAGCCGGGACCGTTCCACCTTGGCAATCCGGGGGGAATGGAGGGGAAATATCCGCTCGACCCCCACGCCGTAGGAATTCTTCCTTACGGTGAAGGTTCTGCCTACACCGGAATTCTTGATGGCGATGACCAGGCCCTCGTAGACCTGGATACGTTCATTCTTGCCTTCCACGATCTTGAAATGCACCTTAACGGTGTCCCCGACTTTGAATTCATCCACTTCAGTCTTCATCTGGGCGGCTTCAATTGCTTTTATCTCGTTCATTTTGTTCCCCCTGCCGTACTTCCTTAATAATATTGAGGGTCTCCATATCAAAAAGCCCCTGTTCCTCCCCCCGCCGGATCATATCCGGGCGAAAGGTCATGGTTTTCTCAACCTGTTTTCTCCGGCGCCAGCGCCGGATATGTTCATGGTGCCCGGACAGCAGAACCTCCGGGACTCGCAGTGTAGCATAAACTTCGGGGCGTGTATACTGGGGGTATTCCAGCAGGCCCCCGGCAAAGCTCTCCTCCCGCAGCGATTCAGCGCGGATCACCTGGTCTATGAGCCGATAGGTGGCGTCGATGAGTACCAGCGCCGCCGCCTCCCCGGAAGAAAGCACGTAGTCGCCCACGGAGATTTCCTGATCCACATACAGATCGATGATCCGCTGGTCAATGCCCTCGTAGCGCCCGCAGAGGAGGATAAGCTCCGGCTCGGCGGCCAGGTCCCGGGCCAGCTTCTGGGTGAAGGGCCGCCCCGACGGGCTGAGGCAGATCACCGGCGGCGGGTGTTCTCCCCGGTCAGAGGGCTTGGCGCGGGCGCCTGCGGCTTCCAGGGCCCGGCCCAGGGGTTCGGGCAGCATGAGCATCCCCGCGCCGCCGCCGTAGGGCGCGTCATCGCAGCTATGGTGCTTGTCCAGGGCGTAGTCGCGGATGTTCACCGGGCGGTACTCCACGATGCCCCGTTCCACGGCCTTGGCCATGACGGAGGCGGCGAAGTAGGCGCTGATAATTTCCGGGAAGAGGCTGAGGACCGTGTACCTCATTGAAGTATCCAGTCTTCGAGGAGGACGGCGCTGCGCTCTTCCAGGGAAATCGCGCCGAAGAACTCTTTGCGGAAGGGGACCAGCTTGCAATCCCCGCCGGGGAGCCGGACTTCCGCCAGACTTCCGCCGCCGCCTTCCAGAACGCTGGTTATCTCCCCCCGGATTTCTCCGGCGGGACTGATCACCCGCATCCCTTTTAGGTCTTCGATGTAGTATTCATCCGCTTTAAGGGGCGCGGCCTGGTCCCGGCTGACGATCAGTTCCGCGCCGCTGAATTCCTTTACGGCTTCCGGGCTGTCTATATGTTTAAATTTCAGAAACAGGGCCCCCGGACGCCGGAGCGCCGCCTCGACCTCCAGGGTTTCTTCTTCCCCGTCTTTCATGCGGACACGCATCGATTTGAGCGCGGCAATGTGATCGTACTCGCCCGAAAAGGAGCGGACTTTGACAAACCCTTTCACGCCGAAGGGCGCTCCCAGGATTCCCGCCGTAAATTGCTGCTCTATCCTTGGCATCCTTGGGATGTCCTTCCGCCGGGTTTAGTCCAGAATTTCCAGGGTCATGTGTACGCCGTTCTTTGACGCGGCGGCCTGTATGACGGTTCTGATGGCCTTGGCAATACGGCCATGTTTCCCGATAACCTTGCCAATATCGCCGGGGGCCACCCGGAGTTCCAGCACGGCGGACTGTTCCTCTTCTATGGCACTGACGTGTACTTGGTCAGGCTCGTCCACCAGGGACTTGACGATAAATTCAACCAGTTCTTTTTCCATTAGGCCCTCCCGAATAACCGCCAAGGCGAAGAAACAGACCGCTCCACGGTCATCAGAAAGCGCAAAGGGCTGATTTCCTCTTCCTTTGTACGCCGCTTATGCGCCTTTACGGTAAAAATTGCCGGTATTCTATCCGGCATTACACGGTAAATCAGCAGTTCCCCAGGGTGAATTGCTGTTTGTTCAAAATACTCCGCACGGTATCGCTGACAACGGCCCCGTTCTGTACCCACGTCCGCACTTTATCGGCGTCAAAGCGTATCTGTTTGCCTTCCGCCTCGATGGGGTGATAGTACCCCAGTTCTTCAATGGTTTTCCCGTCCCGCGCGGACTGTTTGTCCATCACGACGATCCTGTAATAGGGGCGTTTCTTGCTTCCGAATCTTTTAAGCCTGATAGCGGCGCTCATGGTTCCTCCAGTGAGGTCTTTATAGCAGACTCCGGCGTGTTCGTCAAGGGCTATTGGATTACAGACGGCAATTCCGAATATCCGCGCCATGAAACGGGCCAAAGGCCTGGACGGGCGCTTTTTCCGCCAGGAACGCGAAGGCGGAGGGCTTGGTTTCAAACATGATATTGCCGCGGTCTACCGTTACGGTAACGCCAATGTCGCGGGTTTTGCCATTCAGAATGACGGAGACAAAGCCGCTGTAGGTGCGGGGCCCGGACTTGACAAGGGACGCTCCGGCTGCTTTGAGGTGATAGGCTTTGAGGTCTGCGTCAGTGTCGAGCCGCCGCTGAAATTGCGATACGGTCTGGCGTTCTATGTCCGCCCGGCTCATGCCGCAGGAGGCGGCGCTTATAGAGAGCAGGGCGCAGCATATCGGCAGGGCAAGCGCGGCGTGTTTCATACAAACTCCTTTGTGTGCCAAGCACACAGTGCAGCGCACGGCGCGGCTTGGACGCCTGCCGTGCCGTGCCGATGGGTACGGCATACTGAACAGTACGCCGCAGCACTGTGATAACGTTACATTTTCTGCGTTTTGGGGTGGTCTTGAAGTACAGGATTAGATGTATCCTTTCGTTTCAGAGCTTCTTTTACCACCCTTTTCAACTTATCATACAGTTTACGCAATTCTTCGTTATCAATCTTGCATAAAACTTTTTCATGCTCGTCTTGCTCGCTCAATGGTGTCCAATAGGCGTCATCTTCATCGCAATACCTCCATACGCCTATGTCGGCTTTGGGATTTTCTGCCCCCAATACCTTTCTTGGACACCACGCATACAGTTCATGGCAGTCATCGGCAATACCGACCCAAACAGGAACGGTAACAGCCTCCAGCCGGCATGATACCCAAACGCCTATAGACAGCCGCTTGTTATGACGCTCCGCGCCTTCACAAAAACGGCCCTCTACCCAGAGTTTCCCCTGATTTTCGCCTGCGGCATTTATCACCGGAACCGCTTTTTCTACAGCGGGGTAGAACCCTTTGATTTTTTCCGCGCTGTCAATAACGGAAAGATCAGCATCATTTGCACTGATAATTTCCTTTACAAACGCTGGCAGTTCTTGCACCAAATTCCAATCTAGTGCATTGTTGTGTTCGGCCATCTTCCCTTCTCCTCTACCCCGCACTGCGGGGCATTCAAAAAACATATCCGCCTCATACAAGGCGGCATTTTCTCTTAAAACCCGCCCGTAAGCGGGAACCGCTCCTTACTGCTTGACCCAAATATCTTTAAGGTCATCGCTATACTGCGTGAACGCATTTTTGGAGGCGTTCAGGATAAAAAGGCTCCAATAATCCTTTCCAATTTCCGCAGCATCCTCATGTTCCAAAACAGTATGGTTGAAACTCCAGCCGGCGGGGTATTCGGCGGCTTTATTCGCGGCGTTGTTGCTGGAATCGTTGGGATTATTTTCCCATGCCTCGACATCGTTGATAATGTAGACACGCGATCTGCCGTCGGAATATTTAACCTGTGTCCGACGGGCGGTTATAATCCACGTGGAGTCATACTCCCGCCCGGACGCCGCGCCCTCGCGGAACCAGGTTCCCCACAGTTCTTCGGGGAGCGCGGCATTTTTGGGGTCCCATTCCTTGTTCCAAAACACGCCTCTCGATTCTTTAAAAATGCCGATAACCTCCCCTTCGCTGTATGCATCGCCGCCCGAATAATACTCGCGTTCTACGCTGTTTCCCGACCCCAGGTCTTCTAATTTGCAATACCGGATGTAACTCACCTCCCGCACAT
>JAITHH010000081.1 GCA_031280065.1 Treponema sp.
GGCTTATCCGCTTCCGCTGCCCGTATTCCATGTCCGTGAAGGTCTGTTGCTTTTTCATGCGGTGAGTATAGCCTGTTTGGACGATTTAATCAGTGCTTCCCTAAGGGATGAGGTAGAGACCCTCTAAGCCATAAGGTAGAGCGTCTCTCAGAGCGATTTTTGAGGGTCTCTCATCGCAATCTTAGAGACGCTCTCGCGGCGATCTGAGAGGGTCTCTCATTGCAATCTTAGAGACGCTCTCATGGGAGCGAGGAGGAACCGCGGAAAACACGGAAAGATATATTGAGAATTCCGCGTCCCTGCCGCGCTTTCCGTGGTTTTAATCCGGCGCTTGGGAGGCTACCGGGAGTACAGAACCCAATCGCGCAAGCCCGGCACGGCGCTCACGCTGACGGTTACCGCGCCCCGCCCGCCCGATTTGGTTTGACGGGTTTGAATCTGAATGAAGTTCCAGCCCCTGCGTAAGTTAAACGCCGTTTCCACAAACGTTACGGTATAGACGGTATTTTCAACGGTCTGTTCCACGGAGAAGGCGGCCCGCTCAACCCGCGTACCGGCGGCGGCGTACACCAATTCAACCGTGGTGTCCGTATAATCGGTGTCATAGTTCCCGCTGTACCCGCCATTCTTGAGGCCGTAGTTCCCCGGAGGAGTCCCGGATTGGGCGCCCAGGGGCACGACGTACACGCTTAACGCCGCGCCCCGCACCTCGTTGGACATCTCCACCGGGTGGTCTTCATCGCCCTGGACAATACTCCATATCTTGCTGAAAAAGCCCGTTTCACTGGGCAGACGGTCTTCCGCGATGGTTCCCGGCAGGGTCAGATCGAGGTTCCCCCGGATGATCTGGCCGCTTACCAGCACGCTGCCCAGATCGCCGTTTTCCAATACCGTTAAGCTCCATTCGCCGCTGTCCGCGCTGAATTCCCCGCTGGAATAGAGCCGGATGAGTTTCACCTGCCCGCCGAGTACGAGATTGCCTTCTCCATTTACCGAAGGGGCGCTGAACGGGTTGGATTCTTCTGAGCCGCAGGCGGCCAGGGCAAAGAGGATCGCGGCCAGGAACGGCAGGGCAGACTCCCCCGCCGCTTTACCGGTCCGTCTTCTTTTCAAAGTGGGAAAATTCCATGGTAAAGACGGCCCGGCCCTGGCTCACCGAGCGCAGGGAGGTCATAAAGCCGAACATCTTGGCCATCGGCGCTTGGGCCTTCACCTCGTCCCCCGACGGCTTGGAATCCATACTCAGCACCTGCCCCCCCCGCTGGGACATCAGACTGATCGCGTCCCCCACAAATTCCTTGGGGGAAACCAGATCAACCGCCATGATAGGCTCCAAGAGGATGGGGTCCGCATTCCGGCAGGCCTCGTCCACGCCCATGCTGGCGCAGGCTTCAAACGCAAACTCGGAACCGGTAAGCTCTGCATAGCGTATGTCCGTTACGGTAACGCCGATGTCGATGCAGGGGTAGCCCAGGACGATCCCGGAATTGCAGGCCCCCTTCGCGCCCCGCTCCACCGCCTGATAGATCGCGGCGGGAATGGCCTTGTCCTTGACGGCGCAGACGTAGCGGTTCCCCGAACCCCGCGGCAGCGGTTCGGCCCGCAGCGTCAGGCCCGCGGTGTTTTCCTTGCCCCCAATGGTCCGGGTGAATTCCTCTCGATGCTCAACCGCCTTCGAGATTGATTCCCGGTAGGTTACCTGGGGATTGCCCACGCGGGCCCCCACCCGGAATTCCTTGAGGATACGGGTTACCAGCACGTCCAGGTGGAGTTCCCCCATGCCGGAGATGATGAGCTGCCCGGTCTCATCGTTCTCGTGGGTGGTAAAGGTGGGGTCTTCGCGGGAGAGAATGCCTAGTATCTCTTTGAGTTTGTCCCGTTCCGTCATGGTCTTAGGCTCAATGGAAACCGAGATAACCGGCTCCGGGAAGCGCATCCGTTCAAGCAGCACCGGCCAGCCCTCGCTGCCCACCGTGTCCCCGGTCTGAGCCGTCTTGAGCCCGATGATCACCCCAATATCCCCGGCGGCCAGCTCCTCCAGGGGCTCGCTCTTGTTGGCGTGCATCCGCAGCAGCCGGTTAGCCCGCTCCCGCTGCCGTTTTCCCGTGTTGAACAGGACCATCCCGCTGCGGATCGCCCCTGAGTACATCCGCACATAGCAGAGGCTTCCGGCCTCCCGGTCGTTCTGAATCTTGAAAACCAGCCCCAGGGGAGGCTTGCGTATGTCGCAGGGAATTTCCAGCTCCTCGCCCTTCTTCGCGTGATGCCCCTTCACCGGCGCGGCCTCGTCCGGCGCGGGAAGATAGTCAACCGCCGCGTCGATCAGGGGCTGAACCCCCATGTTGCGCCGGGACGCGCCGGCAAGCAGGGGGAATAGGGCCCGCTTGAGGACCGCCGTCCGCAATTCAGCGCGGATCAGGGCCGCCTCGATGGGCTCCCCGGCCAGGTAGCGCTCGGTTACCAGGTCAGACACGCTGGACAAGGCGTCGATGAGCCGCTCCCGCCATTCACCGGCCAGGCCTTCCCGCTCCGCGGCGATGGGGCGGCAGTCGAGCATTTCCCCGCCCGAAGCGGCGTCCCAGCGGATTTCCCGCATCTCGATAAGGTCGATGACCCCCTCAAAGCCGCCTTCTTTCCCGATGGGAATCTGAATCGCCGCGGTCCGGGCCCCCAGTCTGCTTTCGATATCCGCTAAAACCTGGAAGAAGTCCGCCCCTACCCGGTCCATCTTGTTCACATAGCCGATACAGGGCACGCCGTAGCGCTCGGCCTGACGCCACACGGTCTCGGTCTGGGGCTCCACCCCCCGCACCGCGTCGAAGATCGCCACGGCCCCGTCCAGGACGCGCAGGGAGCGTTCCACTTCGGCGGTAAAGTCCACGTGCCCCGGGGTGTCGATGATGTTGATCTGGAAGCCCCGCCAATACGCGGTGGTGGCGGCGCTCTGGATGGTGATGCCCCGTTCCTGCTCCTGCTCCATCCAGTCCATGATCGCCTCGCCGTCATCGACTTCGCCGATCTTGTGGCTCTTGCCGGTATAATAGAGGATACGTTCGGTGGTGGTGGTCTTACCCGCGTCGATGTGGGCCATAATGCCGATGTTCCGCATGGTCTTGAGCATGGAGGATTCCTTTACTTTTTGCCCGAATGAATGGTCATTGCCATCTTCTCTTGGTTCGCCTTGATGAGATAGTACCAGAGGGTCTTCTTCTTGGTCAGTTCCGGGCTCTTGCGGCCCATGGCGCGGAGTTTCTCATACACGTTCACCGCGTTTTTGGCCGCGAGAAAGGCTTTGAAATTGGCCTCGGTGAATACCTGGTTGGCCTTTTGGTCTACTTCCCGGTCAATGGAGGCTTGAAATTCCTCCAAAAGCTGTTCGTATTTGCCGGTAACGCCCCGCGCATAGTCGAGGATCAGCCGGTCAAAGCGGGGAATGAGCTGCATGATTTCGATGATACGGCGGAGCAGTTCCACCGCCGCCGGGTAATCCTCGTCGTTCAGGTAGTGCTTGAGGATCATCCGGCATATCTGCTGAAACGAGCCGTTGTTCAGGGTCTGCATCCCGTTTACCGGCTCGGAAGGGGTTACGGTAAAGGGCGGCATCACCTGGACGGCCTTGTACAAAAGGCCGATCAGGTCGGTAAGGATACGCTGCTCCCAGAGGTTTTCCTTGATCGAGTTGAACAGCCGGTTTAAGTCCTCGCTCACCTGCTCCTTGTACCGGTCTTCTTTCCGGTATACCGCCTCGCAGGTGGGCAGGAGCACCCCTTTGAATTCAATGTTCCCCGTGTCGAGGAAGTACACCGCGTCGTTCTTGTACAGCGAGCATTTTTCCACGGCGTTTTCCTTGACAAAGCTCATCTGCACCTGCTTGGAGAGCATGATCCGGGACTCGACCGGGGACAGCTCATTAGCCCTGGTCTGGAGGCGCGCCCCGGTATTGAGGAGAAAGCCCGACAGGTTCCCCTGTTCGGTGATGATCAGGGGGACCGAGGTATTCCCCCCGGTGATTCCCGCGGAAACTTCAAAGGCCGGCAAAGCGGCCGTTTCCCCGCTCCGCTGGGTAGAAATCCGGGGGTCCGCGACGACGTTGGTCTTGGCAAAGTAATCGATGATACAGAGCGCCGACATGAGGGCGTCCGTGGCCGAGGCCGCCACCACCACGATCTCGTCACCCCGCTCCCGCTGGCACACCGCGCAGCATTGGGCGCAAATATCCCGTATTTCCAGGTTGATTGCCCGGTCGAGGATGTGGAGCATGGACAGGTTCTTCCGGGAATCCTGGCAGAACTTGGTATAGCCGTGTATGTCCAGCATGGCCACATAGAGGTTGGATATGGAGAGGGTCCGCTTGAGGTCCCCCGCGTCGGGGAAGACTTTGTCGGGGATAACCAGTTCCCGCCATATCTTCTTATGGGCAGCCGGGCTGATACCGGCGAAAAACCCCCAGTTGAGCCGCTTGATGAGTTCAAAGGCGCGCATCACTGCGGGGAAGGCCCGTTTGTTTTGGATAACCGCCGGGGCGAATGCCTTTAAAGCCGAGAAGGTGCTGATCTCCCGGCTGATAACCCGGTCATACAGGAAGGAGAACAGTTCATATTCCGATACGGCATCGTTATATTCGTTTATATCTTTCACGGCGCACTTCTTTACAGGTGATATGAAGAGTATACCACAGGCGGTTTTTTATTTATAGGGTGAATCTCTGTCCCCGCCCAACAACCGCGCCCGCCAGGGCGTTGACGGAGTGCTGCGGCCCGGCGTAGCGCTCGCAATACCCCATGCTCTCCCACCTGCGCGAAGGCTTTAGCCTGAGCGGTGCGCGCCGGTTCGCCTTATTCCATCCCTCCCCCAGTAAAAAAACGCTCTCCGGCCTTCCGCAGGGGAAACTCCCCCAAAGTACCAGCAGGAAAACGCCGCTCAGTTTCGCGGGCCACGCCCGCCGGAAGCGGCCCGGTTCCGCGGCTGATCAACATTCCGCGGGGCTCAGGGACGAACCAGCCGGAAGCCCAGGTTGTTGTTCCGGTTGGACGGGCCGTTGCTGTTCCGGTTCGCGGAACGGAGGTTCCGCGCATCGTTGTTCCAAGACCCGCCGCGTTTCACGCGGTTCGTGCCGGAAGCCGCCCCCGTATTCACACACTCGCTTGCGTAATCCATTGGTCCGGGCAAGGCTGACCGCCGCGAAGACGCTCAAAGCCCGTTCCGCCGCTTTTGCTTCGGTAATCGCGCCGCCCTGGAGGGACGCCTCGATTTCCGCCATGCGCTCAATGACCCGCCGCCGCGACTTCTGCGGCAGGTAGATTCCCCCCCGCTTGATCAGAAAGCCCAGAAACGGGAGGCCCGCCCCGGTATCCCCAAAGACCGGCGGTTTGAGGGCCAGGCGCAATTCACCCGAAACAGAGGCGGAAATTGCCGCGTACATCCCCTGGAGCGCGGCCCGTGACGGCGCCCACAGCGCAAAGTCGTCCATGTAGCGGCAGTACGCGGCGGGACGCAGCTTTTCCAGGACAAAGTGATCGAGGCCGGCAAGGTACAGGTTGGCGAAATACTGGCTCGTGAGGTTGCCGATGGGGACGCCCCTGCCCGGCGCGGTTTCGTAACTGTCGATGATGCCGTCCAGAAGGGCGATTACCCGGATGTCCTTGATAAGCCGCCGCAGTTGGGTCTTGAGGACGCCGTGGTCAATCGAGTCGAAGTAGCCGCGGATGTCGAGTTTGAGGTAATACGGACGGGCGCGGCACTGTTTGAAGGCGTAACGCACCGCGGCGTGGGTTCCTTTTCCCTTGCGGCAGGCGTAGCTGTGGCAGATCATGGGGCGCTCGAACAGGCTTTCCAGGGGATTGATGATCGCGTGGTGCAGTATCCGCTGTTCAACGGGCGCGGTGCTGATGACGCGGAGTTTGGGGTCGGTGATGAGGAAGGAGCGGTAGCCGCCCCAGCCGCAGTCCAGGGCGATGAGTTTCTCCCGCAGGGCGGCGAGGTTTGCCCCGGCGTTCCGGCAAAAGTGAATCACGCCGGGGCTGGAGCGGATTCCCCGGATTGCCTGGAGAAAGGCGAGGCGGATGTTGGTGTAACCGGTTATCTGCTCAAAAAGGCCGTTGACCCGTTTCATCCTGAGTCTGCTCCTGTTCCGGTTCCCCGTGGCTGTTGGAATCGCCGCTTCCTGCGCCGCTGGAAGCGCCGTGTTCCGCGAATAGTTTGAGGAAGGCCGGGCCGTACTGACGGGCGCGGGATTCGCCGATGCCCGCGATGGCCAGGAGGTCTTTGGCGGTACGGGGCGGTTTTTTGACCAGGGCGGCGAGCTGTTCGTTGGTGAACACGGCGTAGACGGGGATTCCGGCTTTTTCGGCGAGGTCTTTGCGCAGGGCGCGGAGTTTGTCGAAGAGGGCGTATTCGGCGCTGTTGAGGACTTCGCGGTAATCGATGCGGGGGGCGGGAGTCCCGGCAGCGGCGCTGGGCGGGGCGTTTTTGCCATCGCAGGCGTATTCCACGAGGAAGACCCAGCCGGCGCCGTGTTCGCCGTCTATGAGGCGTTTTTCGACGTTGATGATCCGGCGGGAGCGCAGGAAGGCGTTGAGTTCATCGGCGGCTGATTTTTCACCGAAGGGGCTGATAAAGAAGCTGCAATACTGTGTTAGCAGGGCCATGATTCCTCCAACAAATGATTTCGCCGTCCGGCATTACCGT
>JAITHH010000122.1 GCA_031280065.1 Treponema sp.
CCCGCGTCCACGCGGGCAGGCGTTCCTTTTTACCGCAGATGAAACAGATGTACCCAGATTAACACTGATACTGTTTCTCTTCATCTGCGGTTCCCAGACAACTGTTCTTTTTACCGAAGAAGAAGCGGACGCCCTGGATGAACTTTTGACCAGAACCACGCCCGCCGTAAACCATGCCCTCACTGCCGCTTGAGGATCACCTCGGTGCGGCCAAAGCCGCCCAGCTCAGGGCGGGAAAAGTAGTAGTCCACCACCTGCCGCTGGCCCTTCAAAAAATCGTGAACCCCCTTCTGGAGAACGCCGTCCCCCTTGCCGTGGATCACCGCGAACTCGAAAAGGCCCGCCAGGAGCGCCGCGTCTATCTGCCGTTCCAGCCGTTCCAGGGCCTCGTCCAGGCGCAGACCCCGGAGGTTAAGCTCGAACTGGGCCGGAACCCCGCTGGCGGCCAAGTCAGCGGCGGCAATGTCCGGCTTCTTCTCCTCCCCGGAAGGCGGCAGCAGGGTCAATTCATCCTCCCGCATGGGCAGCTTGAGGGAGCCTATCTCCACGATCCAGGTCCCCCGCTTGCCCTCCCGGAGCACCCTGCCCCGGCGGCGGAATTCACCGGCCAGCACCGGCGAACCAGGCCCGATCCTGCCATCCGCAGCGGGTTCCCGCTTCCCGTCCTGGGCAGCTTCCGCTTCCCGCAGCCGCCGGGCCTCGGCCAGCGCCTCTTGACGGCTCTCCAGGGCCGCCTCCTCAGCCAGGGCCGTTTCCTCCAGTTCCCGGATAAACGCCTTGACCTTCAACGTCTTTTCCCGGCTCAGTTCCCCTTCCCGCAGTTCCCGGACCAGGTTCTCCAGGGTCCGCCTGCTCTCCCCCAAAAAGGCCCGCAAATGGCCCGCCTCGCCGGTTTGCAGTTCCAATTCCTTCCGCTGGAGCCGTAATTCCCGCAGATCCGCCTGCCGCCGTGCGTCCCGCAGACGGTCCTCCTCCAGGCGGCTTTCCTCGTCCCGCTGGTCCAGGCTGCGGCGCTTCTCCTTGAGCCCCCGGATCAGGGCGGATACATCCGAGCGCTCGTCCCCCAGATAAGCCCTGGCAGCGGCCACGATGGACGGGGGCAGCCCATTCCTGGCCGCGATGTCCACGGCGCGGCTCTCCCCAGGCAGCCCCATGACGATGCGGTACGTGGGCGACAGGGTCCGCCCGTCAAATTCCACCGAGGCGTTCTCCACCCCCTGCCGCGTGTAGCCGTAGTTCTTCAGAATCCCATGATGGGTGGTAACGATAAGGCGGCAGCGCTTTGCAATCAGGTGATCCAGAATGGCCATCGCAATGGCGCTCCCCTCTTCGGGGTCAGTGCCGGAACCCAGCTCGTCCAGAAGCGCCAGGGAACGCTCCCCCGCAGCCTGGGCAATGGCCGCGATGTTGGTCATGTGGGCCGAGAAGGTGGACAGGGACTGGCTGAGGGACTGCTCATCGCCGATGTCCGCGTAAACCCCGTCAAATACCGGAAGAATTGTCCCCGCAGACCCAGGCAGGGCCAGGCCGAACTGGTTCATCAGTGCGAAGAGGCCCGCGGTTTTCAGGGCCACCGTCTTTCCGCCGGTGTTCGGCCCGGTGATGATCACCGTTTTCACCTCCCCGTCCATGGAGAAATCGATGGGAACCGCCTTGGCCCCCAGCAGGGGATGCCGGGCCCCCAGGAGGCGGAGTTCTGCACCCTCCAGGGCGAAGCGGCCCCCGGTTCCACGGGAATAGCGGGCCCGGGCGCGGATCGTTTCCAGGCGGATGATCCCCCGGTGGAATTCCCCCAGGGCCGGGCCAAAGGCCGCGATGCGGCCCGTGAGTTCCCGCAGAACCCGCCGAATCTCCGCGTCCAGGCGCCGGCGCTCCAGGATGATGTCGTTGTTTTTCTCCACCACGTCCTCCGGCTCCACAAAGAGGGTCTGGCCGGTGGCGGAAACCTCATGGATGATGCCCTTGATGCGGCCCCGGAAATTCGCCTTGAGGGCCAGCACGGCCCGTCCGTCCCGCTGAGAGGGCAGACTGGACTGGAGCATCCGCCGGGTCTCCTCGTTTGCGCCGTAGCGGGCCGTGATATGCTCCAGTTCCCTGCACAGGGAAGCGATCCGCTCCTTGACAGCCCGGAATTCAGGCAGGTCCCGGAGGTTCCCCTCGCGGTCCAGCACCCGGAATATTTCCCGGCCCAGGGGCGCGCAGTCCGGCAGGGCCGCGGCCAGGCCGGAGAGGGATTCGGAGGGAGGGGCGGCCTCTTGGCGGGAGGGGGAAGGGGCTGCCTCCCTTGGGTTTGCCCCCCTCATCAGGAGCCAGCGCCGCAGGGCTTCACCGCGCTCCGCAAAGAGCCCCAGGGCGTAGATTTCGTCCAGTTCCAGGGCCGCGCCCTCGACTTCAAGCCGGGGGAGGAGGAAACCCGCGTCTGGCAGGCTGCCTTGGGGTTCTTCGTCCCCGGAATCGAGGCGCTCCAGCATTTGGGCGGTCAGGGACTTGAGGGCCCGGACTTCCACGGGGTCTGTCAGGGGGAATTCCCCCCGGATCAGGGCCGCGGCTTCGCCGCTCTGGGCGCAGTCCGCCACGCGCTCGCGGACCGCGCTGAATTCCAGGAGGCCCAGGGTTTTCTCGAAGGTGTTTTGCCACGCGCTGTAGGGCGGGTGTTCAACGGGCTGGTTCATATCAGCGGTACGGGGCGGCCCCCGCTCCTCCAGGGCTTTGCAATTCTTCCCGGATACGCAGGAAGCTCTGGTAGCGGTCTTCGTGGATGACCCCCGCAGCCACGGCTTCCAGCACTTTGCAGCCCGGTTCGCTTTGGTGGGAGCAGGACAGGCCGAAGCTGCACTTGCCGGCCAGGGGCGCGAATTCCCGCAGGGAGACCAGGAGGTCTTCCGGGGCGATTCCGTCTGGGGTGAGGCGGCGGATGCCTGGGGTGTCGATGAGTCCGCCCGGGCCGCCGGGGAATTCCAGCAGGGCTGACATGGCGGTGGTGTGGTTGCCCCGGTCGTACTTTTCGTTCAAGCCCCCGACCCGCAGCCGCGCTTCGCCCAGGAGGGCGTTGATGATGCTGGACTTACCCACCCCGGACTGGCCCGCGAGGACTGAGCGTTTGCCCGCCAGCCGTTCTTTGAGCGCGGCCATGCCCAGGCCCGTATGCACGGAGACCCGCAGGACTTCGTAGCCGATGCGGCGGTAGTCCTCCAGGCGCTCGTCCACGTCGGGGTCATCCCCGGCAAGCTCCCATTTGTTGCAGATGATCAGGGCTTCGATTCCTGCGGCGTCCGCCTGGAGGAGCAGACGATCCATGAAGCGGGGACGCCAGGGGGGGGATGCGGGGGTGGCGACACAGAGGGCCAGGTCTACGTTGGCCGCGAGGAGCTGGGAAGCGCCGGTTCCGCGGCGGTCCAGGCCCTTTTGGTTGATCCGGGAGAGGAGGTTGCGCCGTTCCTCCAGGGCGATGATGAGGCCCTTGCCGGGGAGGGCGGGGTCTTCTTCGGCCAGCACGTGATCTCCCGGCGCGAGGGGGTTGTGGCAGCCTTCCACGCCTTTGAGGATTTTGCCTTTGATTCGGCATTCCAGTTCCCCGCCGGTTTCGGTACGCAGGGTGAACACATTCCGGGAGCCCCGGAGCACGAGTCCCCGGATCATCTTGTTTCCTCATCCAGGAGGCATAGTTCCATGCCAAGGCTTGCGGCCCGTTCTATCCAGTTTTGGTCCGGCGCTCCCTGCCCGGTAAGCACGAGCAGATTTTTTTTAATGGGGGGCCCCCGGCCCCCGCCGCCCGCTGGGGCTGCTAAAGCAGCCCCGCATTTCTGTGAAGTTGGGGCATTTACGAGGGCTACGCCATGCCGCATATTCTGGGTCAGCGCCCTGCGGGCGCGTTTACCGGGCGGGGGCGTTGCGGGGGTAGAACCCCCGCTTCGGGGGTAGCCCGCAACCGTGTGCGGGCGTAGGGGGCTTGGCCCCCCCTCATAAAGAAAAGACTCAATCCGCCGGGACACGCCTTCCACGGAGTCGTAGACCTTGACGCCCTCCCCGGCAGCGGCGCGGAATTCTTCTATTAAATAGAGGAAATGGGTGCAGCCCAGCACGAGCGCGTCGGCTCCCTTTTGGCGGAGCGCTTCGACGGAGTGCTCCACGGCCCGGCGGCGTTCTTCGGGCCCGGCGCGGAGGAAGCGGTACTCCACGAAGTCCACCAGGTCCGGCGCGGCAATGCCGGAGATGCGGCAATCGGGGCCGTAGCGGGCCGCGAGTTCCCGGATGTAGGGGTCTTCGATGGTTCTCCCGGTGCCCAGAACGCCGATATGCCGGGCCCGGCTTTCAAGGGCCGCAGGTTTGACCGCGGGCACGGTGCCCACCCAGGGGATGCCGGGGAAGCGCAGGCGCAGGCTGTCCAGGGCGGAGACCGCGGCGGTGTTGCAGACCAGGGCCGCGAGTTTGGGGTTAAAGCGCCGGATGAGGGTTTCCATGAGGGAGCAGAGGGCGGCGCTGAGTTCGTCCCGTTCGCGTTTGCCGTAGGGGAAGCGGGCCCGGTCCGCAGTGTAGATCAGCCATTCCTGGGGATTGCGCCGGTGAAAATGCTCCCAGTAGGGAAGTCCCCCCGCGCCGGAGTCCAGGAACAGGATGGGTCTGGGATCGTCCGCGGGGATGTTCATGCTAGGCCTCTGCCGGAAAAGGACGGCCCGCAGGGAGTACGGTGGCGTCCATTGCCGTGGTCATCAGGAGAAAAGTCCTTCAAAGGCCGCTTTTGCGCTGGCCGCCGCGTTTTGGGCCTTCTTTGCCCCAGCAGTGGGCGCACGGAAACGGGGATCGAGGGAAAACCAGCCGCAGAAGTTGCCCAGTTCTTTGTCCGCGACGCTTTCCGCCTGGGATTCAGCGCAGTCCGCCCGTCCGCCGGGCAGGAAACGCTGACAGTTCCTACAGGAACGGAGGTCTCTGCCGCAATCTGGGCAGCGCAGGGAGCGTCCGATGGG
>JAITHH010000141.1 GCA_031280065.1 Treponema sp.
GACGCCGATGATCTCCCCGTGGTTCTTTTCCCCGGCCAGGAAGACCGCCGCGCCGGCGGCGCTCAAAGCGCGGGCCCGCATCTGGCTTGCCTTGACCCGTTTGCAGGTGGCGTCCACGATCCGCGCCCCCCGGCGTTCCAGTTCACGCTCCAGCGCGGGAGTAATTCCGTGGGCCCGGATGATAACCGCCGCGCCGTGCAGGTCCGCAGGCAGCGTCCCTTCATCTAAAGCCTCCACCCCCGCTTGCCGTAAAGTTTCCATAACCTGGGGATTGTGAATCAGGGGGCCCATGGTGTAGACCGGCCCGGACGCCTGGCGGGCCGCTTCCCCGGCCATGTCCACTGCCCGGCGGACTCCCATACAAAAACCGAGAACCCTCGCCCGTATAACTTGCATATACGCAGTCCGGCCCCCCAAAACCGCTCGCGCCCCGTTCACCAGGGGGGCGGAAACACCGGCCTAGGCCTTAGCCGGACTTGCGGCCAGTTGTTTTTGAGCCCGCTTGCGGACTTGGGTTTCCCAGAAGTTAGCAAAACCCGCGGCAATGAAAATCGTGGAGTAGACGCCGGAGATCATGCCCGCCAGCAGCGCCAGGGCAAAGTCCTTCATGGCGCCCTGGGTAAAGATGAACAGGGAAAGCACCGCCAGCATCGTGGTAATCGTCGTGATGATCGTCCGGCTCAGGGTTTCGGACAGGGCCCGGTCGAGAATCTCCACAAAGCTGTCCTCCGGGTAGAGCCGCCGGGTTTCCCGGATACGGTCAAAGATAACAATCGTATCGTTGATCGAGTAGCCGAGGATCGTCAGGAGCGCCGCGATGGTGGTGGTGTTGAATTCCATCCGCGTCCAGACGATAAAGGCCGCCATGATCAGGGCGTCATGGGCAATGGCGAGGACCGCGCCCACCGCGAACTGGGGCTTAAACCGGACCGAAGCGTAGCCCAGGATCAGCAGCAGGGTCAGCCCCATGAGGAGCCCCGCCTGATCGGTGAGATTCTTGGAAAAGCGGGAGCCCACATAGTCGGCCCGGGTAACCGCCACCGCTCCCTGCCCAAAGGCGGATTCCAGCGCGGCGATAATCTGCTCCGAGAGCGCCCCGCCTGACCCGCTGTCTTCCATGCGGATCATGAAACGGCGCTCCGGAGGGGCGCCCAGTACCTGGACGGAAACCGTGCCCAGCGCCTGCAGGCAGGAGCGCACCTCCTCGATAGGAACCGGCGCGGCGTCAGGGGGGAGGTAGTGCAGGACAAACGGCTCAGAGCCAAGCTGGGGATTCCCCTTGGCGCTCTGAACCAGGAGGGACACCGGGGTACTGCCCGGCGCGGACAGCTCCACGCCGGCGCCTTCCACCTCCCGCAGCGCGGCGCTCAGGGCGTCCATCGTCCGGTAGGTCTCAAAGGGGAACGTATGGGTTACCCCCTCCACCGCGGCCCCGGAAATCACGATGTAGAGATTCGCCCGGTCCAGGGAGACCGCCGCGTTTCCCTGGCCCCGGTAGGTCAGGCTGAAGGCGCGGGGGGCGAACTGCACTTCCTGGATAAGCCCCGCCTGGAAGTCAACCCCCAGGTTGAAGCCCCCTCTGATGAAATACCCGGCGATACCGGCGGTGATAAGCGCCAGGGAAACCACGGCGGCGGGGAAAAATCCCCGTGAAAAGTGAACGGTTTTCATTTATTTTACCCTCCAGCTCAGGGAAAGCCTCTTGCTGCCCAGGACGTCGGTGCCAAAGTCGAAGATAAGCCGGGACACGAAGAGGGCGGTAAAGACCGACGAGAACACACCGATGGCCAAACTTACCGCGAAGCCCTGTATCGGCCCGGAGCCAAGCTGGGAGAGGAACAGCGCGGCGATAAAGGTGGTGATGTTGGAGTCCATGATGGCCCAGAACGCCTTGTTAAAGCCCGCGTCCACCGCCGCTTTCCGGCTCTTGCCGAGCCCCAGCTCCTCTTTCATGCGCTCAAAGATGATCACGTTGGCGTCAACCGCCATGCCGATGGTGAGGATGAAGCCCGCGATACTCGGCAGGGTGAGGGTGAAGTTGAAGGCCGAAAGAATACTGCCCATCAGGTAGATATTGAGTACCTGCGCCACCACCGCGTTGATTCCCGCGCCCTTGTACCAGACGAGCATGAAGACCATCACCGCGGCCAGGCCCCCTAAAAGCGCCCGCAGGCCCTGGCGGATCGTGTCTTCCCCCAGGGAAGCGCCGATGCTCTGCTGGTTGACCACCTCCAGCTCCACGGGCAGGGCGGCGGTCCGCAGGGTCAGGGCGATGTTGTCCGCCTCGTCCTGGCCGAAGCCGGTAAGCCGCACCGCGTCCCGGATGGCGGCCTGGATTGTGGCCTGGGACTTCACCCGGTCGTCAAGGACGATAGCCAGGGGCTTCCCCACATTGGCGGAGGTGAGTTTATAGAATATTTCCCCGCCCTCGGCGTCCAGCATGAAGGTAACTTCCGGCTTGCCGTCAAGATTGTTCCGCTCCACCAGGGCGCTGCGGATATGGTTGCCGTCAAGCCCCACCGCTTTCTTCACCGCCGTATACCCCGTGCGCTCGTCCAGGCCGTAGCGATCCTTGGCGTAAACCCCCAGGACCATCACGTCCGGGGGTACAATGGAAGGATCCAGGAGCTTTCCGGCGCTGTCAAAGGTCGAGGCTGGATGATCCCGGTAGTAGCGGTTGAAGGCGCTGGCCGCCTCTTCGTCCACCATGTGGAAGGCCAGTCCGCCCTTACCCATGATGATGGAGCTGATCCGCTCCGGGTCGGCGGTTCCGGGAATCTCCACGTAGATTTGATCGTCCCCCTGGGGACGGATCACCGGTTCGGTGAGGCCGAAGCGGTCTATCCGGTTATTGAGCACTTCCAGCGCCCGTACCAGGGCATCCTTCCGGTCTTCCTCGGTGAGGGAGCGGCCCAGGCGTTCCTGGAGGGCGTTCAAATCGGCCTGGAGCACGATGGACAGCCCCCCGGAGAGGTCCAAGCCCAACTGCACCGCGTTCTTCTGGAGGTTTTTGAGGGCGAAAATATCGTCCCGGTACTTGGTTTCGACGGCGTCCAGGGTTTCCTGCCTGCCGGCGAAGGCGGACAGCACCGCCTGGGCGTTCCATTGGGCGGGGGCCGCGCGCTTGGCGCTCTTGTAGGCGGATTTTGCCTGGGCGGTCAGGAAGGACAGACGATCCGGCACGTCCCCGTCATTCTTGGCCGCTTGGATCAGCGCCTCGACATCGGCCCCGGCGGTTTGGGAGGCGTATTCTTTTATTTGTTCCCGCGAACCCAGGGCAATGGCCTGATCTTCCTTGGGTACCAAAAAATACCAGCGTACCGTGGGGAAAAGAAAGACAAAACAGATACCCACCGTTGCCAGAATGATGAAGAACCGGTAGCGTTTACTCATCGCGCAACTCCAAATGGCTTATTTTGAGGCCGCGGCGGCGGTATCGCCGCTTTTATCCCCGGTCTGCTCCGGGGATTCAGCCTTTTTCTCCTCGGTCTTATCGGACTTATCGCCCTTGCCCTCGGTAACCACGGAGGAAATCGCGCTGCGGCTGAACTCCATCTTGGTATTCTCATCGACTTTGACGATGACCGAGCTTTCTTTGACGCTTTGAATCACCCCGTGGACTCCCCCGATGGTAACGACTTTGTCCCCTTTCTTGATGGCGGCGAGCATCTTCTGGGTTTCTTTTTGTTTCTTGTTCTGGGGCCGGATGATAAGAAAGTAAAAAATTCCGATGATCACCGCGAAGGGGATGAGAGTGGTAACGAAATTACCCGCGCCCGGCGCCCCTTCTGCGCCCTGGAGCAGTGTCAACATGATTGCCTTCATAAAGACTTCCTTTAGATAAGAAATGATGGGCTACGATACCATAAGGCGCGGTACCGGTCAAGGGGGGAAGCCGCCCGGTTCCGTGTCCTTCCCGGCTGCGGCTCCCGTATATGCGGCTGTCGCTCCCGCATGTGCGGCTGTCGTTCCCGCATGTGCGGCTGCTCCGTTTGCATATGCGGCTGCCGTTCCCGCATATGCGGCTGTTCCGTTTGCATTAGCGTCTGTGATTCCCGCATGTGCGCCTGCGGCTCCCGCTCCCGTATATGCGGCTGTCGCTCCCGCATGTGCGGCTGTGATTCCCGCATGTGCGGCTGTCGCTCCCGTATATGCGGCTGTTCCATCTGCATATGCGGCTGTTCCATCTGCATATGCGGCTGTTCCATCTGCATATGCGGCTGTTCCATCTGCATATGCGGATGCCGCGTTTGCATATGCGGCTGTGATTCCCGCATATGCGGCTGTGATTCCCGCATGTGCGGCTGTTCCATCTGCATATGCGGATGCCGCGTTTGCATATGCGGCTGTCGCTCCCGCATATGCGGCTGTCGCTCCCGCATGTGCGGCTGCGGCTCCCGCATGTGCGGCTGTCGTTCCCGCATATGCGCCTGTGATTCCCGCATGTGCGGCTGCGGCTCCCGCATATGCGGCTGTGATTCCCGCATGTGCGGCTGTGATTCCCGCATGTGCGGCTGTCGCTCCCGTATATGCGGCTGCGGCTCCCGTATATGCGGCTGTCACGCCCTCCCGCGCCGCCTACAGCTTCTCTATTGCGTCAACGGGGAGGCCAGTGTATTTCCTTATCTGTTCAGTTGAAAAACCATCGGCTTTCATACTGCGCCCGGTTTCCAGCTTGTCTTGCACGGCCTTTGTCTCATATTCCAGCCGCGCCCGCTCAAAGCCCCTTGCGTCCCCGATGGCCATGCCTTCCTCCCGGCCTTTGGCAAGCCCTTCGTCCCGGGCGGCGCCCATGCCGGAACGGTAGTCCATTGCCGCTTTCTCGCGGAATAACTGCTTTGCCCACTGCTCTTCGTCACGGCTTACCCGCTTTAATACCGTCTCAACGCTCATGATCCCGGTCTCCTTCCGGCATAACTCAACTATCAGGTCCGCCGCCTGTGCTTCATGCCGGTATTTTAAGTATATACACCACTTCTCCTCTT
>JAITHH010000154.1 GCA_031280065.1 Treponema sp.
TTTGATGAACCCACCAGCGCCCTGGACCCGGAACTGGTGGGAGAGGTCCTCGCGGTGATGAAGACCCTCGCCCAGGGAGGCATGACCATGCTGGTGGTAACCCACGAGATGGGCTTTGCGCGGGAGGCGGCGGACCGGGTGGTGTTCATGTTTGACGGCGCTATCCTGGAAACGGGCCGCCCGGAGGCGATTTTCAGCAATCCCGAAAACCCCCGCACCCGGCAGTTCCTCCAAAGCGTATTGTAGGGGGATAGCGCTTCAATACGCAGCGAAGGCGGGGCAGGGGACAAGCCCTGTAGCATGATAGTAAGGAGATATACCAGTGGTTCAAGACGCGAACGGACTTATCCTGGCGGCGCTGCCGCCGGAGCGCTTTAGCCGCGATGACGCGGCACGGCTCCGTGAAGCCGGTAAGGGCCGGGACGTGGTGATTACCGCCGATAGCGCGGAGATGGAGTCCCTGCTGGACCGTATCGAGATCGGCATGGGGGATGTGCCCTTTTCCCTGCTCCCCCGGATGCCCCGCCTGGCCTGGGTGCAGCTCTGGTCCGCCGGCGCGGACTGGCTCCAGCAGTACCCGGAAGTGAAGGCCCTTCCCTTCAGATTAACGACAACATCGGGAATACATGGCCGGCAGATTACCGAACATGTGTTCGCCCTGCTCTTGGCCTGGAACCGAAAGCTATTTCAGGCTTTTCCCGCTCAGGCGCGGCGTGAATGGCTGCGGCCCGGTTTTGGGGAACTTCCCGTCCTTGCGGGGAAGACCATGCTGATCTTGGGGTACGGTTCCATCGGCGAGGTCCTTGCCCAGACCGCCCTAGCCTTCGGAATGCGGGTCACCGGGATACGCCGCCGCCCGCCGGGGGAGAGCGCTGTGCCGATAGCGCCCGCATCCAAGCTCATGGAACTGCTTCCCGCAGCCGACGTGCTGGTGAACATCCTGCCCCTGACGCCGGATACCAAACGGTCCTTTGGCTGCCGGGAATTCGCCGCGATGAAGAACAGCGCGGTCTATATCAGCGTGGGCCGGGGGGCCGTTACCGACGAAGCGGCCATGATCGATGCGCTCCGGGCAAAGACCATCGCCGCTGCCCTGCTGGATGTTACCGAAGAAGAGCCCCTGCCGCCTGATTCGCCGCTGTGGACGCTGGACAACGTACTGCTCACCGCCCACTATGGAGGGCTCCGTTCTGATTACGACCGGCTGGCCCTGGAAGTCGCCCTGGACAACTTGGGCCGTTTCGTCCGGGGGGAACCTCTGCGGAATTTGGTGGACAAGGATCAGGGATATTAGCCGCGCCGGAAGCGCCGGTTCGCGGACCGGCGGCATCAGTTTCCGAACCGGCGGCACCGGTTTCCGAACCGGCGAGATCAAACGCCTCCTGCTCTGTTCTCTCGCGCTCCTTGCCGCAGGGGTGTATTCAGCGGAAGGCGGAGAAGCGGAACGCCTGAAGGAACTCACCGGAATTCTGGAACAGGCGGGCATCAGTTTTGAGGAACGCCCCCTCGTTGAATACGGCGGGGGCGGTTCATCACTGTTTGTCCGTCTCCCCGGCGCGGACAGCGGGGGGGACGGACAGGCGTCCTTTATCCTGGCGGTTCCCCTGTCCCTGCCCGGGGACCTGGACAGCGGCCTTCCGTTCCGGCTTGAAACGGCGCTTTGTTTTATCCGAAAGAATAGGGCCGATCCCCCGCCGGTCTCCATGATGACGGTCTTCCTGGGGAGAGAACCGCTCCCCGGCGCCAAGGACAAGACCGGCGGGGATGCGGCGGACTATCCCGGACTTGAAGACCTGGCTGTCTTTCTGGAAGAGCCGGAAAACGCGCCCTTGATATACCTGGGACTGGACAAGCCCCCGGAGAAAATTCAGATTTACCACGGTTCGGCAGGCTATATCAGCCCGCTGAATCTCCTGCGGCCTTTCACGGATATGCTGGCGAAGCGCCATATCCCCTACAGTCTGAGGCACCGCTACGCCGGACTGTACCGTTTCCGTCTTGCGCGGGGGAGCGCCGCGCTGGGATTTATCCAAAGCCGGGGAATGTCCGCCCTGGCTTTAGCGTCCGCCGCTGGCGGGAGCGCGGGGCAAAGTCCCCTGGATGCTGAAACGCTGGGGGAATTGCTGGCGGACTACAGCGCGAACCTCAATTTTTCCTTTGAACAGGCGGAAACCCGCTATGCGGTTTTTGTTTCCGGTCAAGGAACCCGCTATCTTTCAGAGAAGGCCGCCGTCCTGCTGGTGCTGTTCTTGGGAGGGCTGTGTCTGGCGCTCTTTTTGGGGTACAGCGTTTTCCACCGGCGGCGAATCAGGCTGCTGTGGGGCCGGGGGCTTGCGTTCTTTTGGGTCGGCCCCCTGATCTTCGGCATTCTGGCCCTTTGCTGTCTGGGGGCGGGACTCCTCCTGACGAAAATCCTTTCGGCTTCTACCGCGTCCCTGTCCGGCGTACGCTCAGGAGGCGCGCTGCTGATCATGCTGACCGGAGGGCTGCTCTTTTCCCTGGCGGTTCTCCCCTTAAACAGCCTCCCCGTCAAGGGAAAGGCCGGTCTCTACGGGAACAGCGCGTTTTTTATGACCGCCTTGGGGCTTACGGGGGGAATTTTTTTTGACATCAGCCTGAGTCCCGCCCTGCTTTGGATGCTGTTCTGTGTTTTTCTGGGGTCGAGCCTTAAACAAGCCTCCTGGGTGCTGCTCTGCGCCCTGCTCTCCCTCTTTACCCCCCTCAGCGTCCTGGCGGATTCTGCCGGCACGAGCCGTTTTATGGCCCTTTTCCAGTCTGAATACCGCCTGTTCTTCCTGAGCTTTATCGCCCTTTTTCTGCCCTTCTACCTGTTGACGATCCGGGCGGTTCTGCTCTACCGGCGGCGGCGGAGGCGTTATCCTCCCTGGCAGCGCCGTATCATTTCCCGGCTGGTTCTGCTTGCCCTTGCCCTGTCGGGGCTTTTCCTCTACAGCGGACGGCTTTCCGCCGGCGCGGATAACGGCGGACAGGTAACCGTAACCGGGTAATAGCGGGGTTTTTCTGCGACGTTCGGAGCAGGGGCAGCGGTTAGTTTCGCGGCATCTGGCCCGCTGATCCCCTCGAACCAGGTTCACTGAGCGGGGAACAGGCCGCGGGGAATGGGCATACGATCCACAGGCATGGGCCGCACCGCTTCCCCGGCGGTCCGTGCGGCGGACCGGTCATCCCCAATGCCGGTGAGATGTCCCGCCTCCTGCTTGCCTCTGGGATCGGGGTTGGCGTTAAACGTCAGGAGCCGGTCTCCCTGGAGGCTTTCCTCTAACCACCACTCAACGCCGCTCTTATTGATCCCCGCATATTTGATGAAGGGCGCGTCGGCAGCCGCCTGCGGGCGGAAGTTCGTCCCGATAGCGCTGAAAACCCCCTCGCCGGGTCTCAGTCCTATGGACAACTCGGTAAGGGTTTTGGGCGTAAGCCCTAATTCGCCGTTATACCCCAAGAATCCCAAGCCGCCGGCCTCCTCCTTGTCCGGGTAATTGACGTAGTTCGCCAAAAACCAGGTCTTGAGCAGCGTTTCCCAGGAGGAAAAGCGGGGATCGATTCGCTTCGCCGCTTCGGTTATTGCCCGGTAATCGGCGTCGGGGGAACTGATTATATCCCGGTATATGGCGGCCCCGTCCGGCGCATGAATCCGCAGCCATTGGAAGAAGAGATATACCGTCGCGTATTCATCAAATACGAAATTGCTTTCGTCATCCCAATAAAAGAAGGTATTTCCCCGCCGCAGGGTGCCGTAAGGGTCCTGGTTAAAGTGATCGATGTGGGTTTGGAGGTGCTTCCCGCTGTACAGATACTCCGCCGCGGAGGAAAGCCCCTCGTCGATCCACAGTTCCTGCTGCTTTTTACGCCGCTGCGCGTAGAGATGGTTGATCATGTGCTGTAATTCATGGGCGGCGGTGGAGTAGAAGGCAGGGCTTCCGGGACTTTGCGGGGAGGTATCCAGGTAGAGCAGCTTGGCGTTGTTTGAATAGGCATACCAAGTACCCGGCTGCGGGGGGTACAAGTCGGGATAATGGAAAAAACCGTTGATATAGGTATAGGAGATCTGCGGATGGTAGCCGTCCTGTATATTCAAAAGGAGGAGGATCACCGGCCCGTCCATGCTGTCCAGAAGCGTGTCGGGGTCAAATGCCCCGATTATAACCGGGAGGACGCGCTGCTCAAACTCTTCGAGGATCAGGCGGGCGGTTTCGACGCTTACATAGGCGCTTATCTCCCCATAGACGGCGCACTTCCCGTCTTCTCCACCCGCCAGGAGGACCGCGCTGGTCTGGTAATAGGTCCCCGTATCGAAGTTATAGGCGTAGAACGACCGCTTGTCCCGGCCCTCATAGCTTTGCTTGATCGCGTCCAGCTCCGATGCTTTCGGCGCGGTGAGGGGATTACAGCCGCTGGAAAGCGCTCCCCAGAGGAGCGCTCCCAAGAGGGCCGCAGAGGAGAAGCTGATATGTCTGCGGAGGCGCTGTTTATTCAAAGCAATCATTTCCTTCCATAGACAATATACCGGGTTTTCTGGAGTTCATCTAGGAAAACGCTCATTAAATCGGATTAAAACCACGGAAAACGCGGAAAGCACACGGAAAAGGACTTCCTTTCCGC
>JAITHH010000189.1 GCA_031280065.1 Treponema sp.
ATCGGCAATGAGGAGTACGCCCTGCACCTCATCCCCTCAGGAATATTCTACCCCGACAAGATGGTGATCCTCGGCGCGGGCATGGTCATAGACCCCGCAGCCCTCTTCAGCGAGCTTTCTATGCTCAAAGACCGGGGCGTTGACACCGCCGGACGGGTCCTTATCTCCGACCGGGCCCACCTCGTCCTGCCCCGGTACATCCAAATCGACAAAGAGCGGGACGCGGCCCGGAAGAAACCCATCGGAACCACCGGGCGGGGCATCGGAATCACCTACTCCATGAAGAGTGAGCGCGACGGCATCCGGGTAGCGGACCTTTGCTGGAAAGAGAAGCTGGACGAACTGGACGCGGCGGACCGGGAATTCCTCGCCCCCTATGTCGAACCCCTCTCGGAGATGGCCATCGACCTGGCCTCCTACCTCATGCACCGGAAGAACGCCCAAGTGCTCTTCGAAGGGGCCCAGGGAACCCTCTTAGACCTCGACCTGGGAACCTACCCCTACGTGTCCAGCGGCATGTCCTGTGCCGCGGGCGCGGCCATTGGCGGATGCGTGGGGCCCCGCGCCCTGGACAAGGTGCTGGGGGTCTTCAAAGCCTATTCCACCAGGGTGGGGAACGGCCCCCTGCCCAGCGAATTCAGCCCCGGCGCGGAGGACGAACTGTGCCGCTTTATCCGGGACACCGGCCGGGAGTACGGCGTAACCACCGGACGGCCCCGGCGCTGCGGTTACCTGGACCTGGTCTCCCTCCGCTACGCCTGCCTGACCAACTCCATCGACTCCCTGGTGATGACCCACCTGGACGTATACGATACCCTGGACGAAATCCGCGCCTGCGTCGCCTACCGCATGGGCGATAAAATCGTGGAGCAGTTCCCCGCGTCCATCGAAGCGCTGAACCAGGCCAAACCGGTGCTCCGGAGCTTCCGGGGCTGGAAAAAGCCCCTCTCCGGCGCGCTGACCTACGAGGAATTCCCCGAAGCCGCCATGGAGTACATCGAGTTCATCGAGCGCTTCTGCGAAACCCCCATCAGCATTGTCTCCGTGGGCTATGACCGCAAAGAAACCATCATCAGAAAGAGCCCCTGGACACGGTAGCGGCCAGCCGGACTTGCGGAGAAATCATGGATAAGATGCTCATACTCGACTTCGGAAGCCAGACCACCCAGCTCATCGGGCGGCGGATCCGGGACCTGGGGTTCTACACCGAGATCATCCCCGGCGACACCGCCCTGGGCCCTGATGTCCTTCAAGACGTGAAGGGCGTCATCCTCTCAGGCTCCCCGGAGTCGGTCTACACCCCCGAAGGCGCCGCGCCTGACCCCGCAGTCTATACCTGCGGACTTCCCCTCCTGGGGATATGCTACGGCCTCCAGCGCATGACCGCGGACCTGGGGGGCCAGGTTGAACCCCTGCCGGCGCGGGAATACGGCGGCGTGGAAGTAACCCTGGGGGGCGGCTGGGGCGCGGGGAACCGGGCGGGCGCGTTCTTTGCGGCCTTCGATCCCGCGATCGCGCTGGGCAATATAATAGAGGGAAACGGCGCGGCGGCGGGGAATGGGCCCTTCAGCTTTACCTCCTGGATGAGCCACAGCGACACCCTGACCCGCCTGGCCCCCGGCTTCCGGGAGTACGGCGCAAGCAGGACGGGCTTCCCCGCCGTCGTCGCCCACGAAGCAAACCTGTGGTTCGGCGTCCAATTCCACCCGGAGGTAAGCCACTGTGAGCGGGGCGCGGAAGTCCTGGCGGCCTTTGTGTCCGGCATCTGCGGCTGCGCACGGGGCTGGACCATGGAGGGCTATGTTGAAACCCTCCGGGAATCCCTGCGGGAGCGGGTTGGGAAGAGCCGGATACTGCTCCTCATCTCTGGCGGGGTGGATTCCACCGTTGCCGGGGCCCTGCTCCTCAAGAGCCTGGAGCCGGAGCAGGTTCACCTCATGTACATGGACACGGGCCTTATGCGGAAGGACGAGACCGCGTCGGTGCGGACGAGCCTGGAGAAACTGGGGGCCCGGCATCTGCACATCATTTCCTGCGAGGGGGAATTCTTCGCGGCCCTCAAGGGCATAGACGATCCAGAGGCCAAGCGCCGGGTCATCGGGGACCTGTTCATCACGATCCAGGAACGGGAGGTGGCCCGGCTCAAACTGCCGGATGATTACTTTCTAGCCCAGGGTACGCTCTACACGGACCTTATCGAAAGCGGCAAGGGGGTGGGCGCGAAGGCCCGGATCATCAAGAGCCATCACAACGTGGGTACTCCCCTGGTGGAGGCCAAGCGCCGGGCCGGGCGGATCGTGGAACCCCTGGACCGGCTCTACAAGGACGAAGCGCGGCGGCTGGGCCGTCTTTTGGAGGTGGACGATGAAGTGATCCGCCGGCATCCCTTTCCGGGGCCGGGGCTTGCGGTACGCATCCTGGGGGAAGTAACCCCGGAAAAGTGCCGCGTACTGCGGGAAGCGGACGCCCTCTACATCAGCGAACTGAAAAAACGCCGTTCCCCTGGGGGAATTCCGCTCTACGATGAAATTTGGCAGGCCTTCGCGGTGCTCCTCCCGGTACGCTCTGTGGGGGTCGCCGGGGATGAACGCCGCTACGGCTGGGTTCTGTCCCTGCGGGCTGTAACCAGCGCGGACGGTATGACTGCCGGCGTGTACCCCTTCCCCCCCAAGGACCTCCTGGAGATCGCCGCCCTCATCACCAACACGGTCAAAGACATTGGCCGGGTAACTTACGATGTTTCCAGCAAGCCCCCCGCGACCATCGAATGGGAATAACCACGGTGAATAGGAGGCGGGCACGAGCAGCAACTTAAGGGGGGGCCCGGGGGGTTCGTAACCCCCCGGCGGGGGCGTTGCGGGGGCAGGGAAGGCCGCTTTTGCGGCCAATTCCAGAACCAGCAGAGGGGGTAGCCCGCAACCGTGTTGCGGGCGTAGGGGGAGACTTCCCCCCGCTCACTGATTGACTACGGGTACATCACCCCGTGATTGGCCAGGAGATCGCAGAATTTCTTTTTATGTTTATCAGGCACCACGAGCAGCCGTCCTTCGGCGCGCATAGCGCAGGACTCAAGCGCGGGATCGTTCAGCAGTTCTTCAGTCAGACCCCGCTGATCCCCCAGATAGTACACGGCGGCGGGCACGAGATTCCGGCGAAAAAAGTCCGCCCGGTCCAGGGCTTGGGAAAACAGGGCCTCCCAGTGGGGCGCGGGATGCGGATCAATAAGGCGCTTGAACCTGCTGATCCGCTCTTCGATGTCCTGTATATCAGCGCAGCCCGAGACGAATGAACGGGGGCTGATCCGCCAGCGGTCCTCGCCGAGTTTGTTCCCGATGGCATCCAGGTAAAGGCTGCGTTCAAAAGAAGAGCCCCGTACGGTAACTAAGAGGAGTTCCTTATCGGCCATGGCCTCGTATTGTTCCTGGATGCGTCCGGGCCGGGTTTCAGTAAGGCCCAGGCACCAGCGGCCCAGACCGGTAATGCGGACCGCATCAAGGGCGTCGTAGAGCGAGAAGGGCTTGGTCTTGTTCGAGCCGGCGGTAACCGGCTCCGGGGGCGTCTTCTGGGTGATCTCCAAGAGGCCAAGGGCCGCAAACAGGTAACAGTAGGCGTTGAGGAGGGGCCGTACGAGGAGATCACCGCGCAGGGATGTAAAGGGCCAAATATCCTTCTCATCCCAATCGCAATGGTACTCGACGCCCTCAACAACCAGGGAAGCCGCTTTGATGGACAGACGGTCCTCCATGCGGGCGGGGATAAAGTTGAATTCCGTTTCGTTGATCTGGATATACCGGGCCAGACGCTCCGTGGAAAACCAGCGCTCGTCCTGGGCGATCCAGGTGAGTATCTTGCGGAAAATGCCCCGTGAGGGAGGCGGTTTTCGGTAGTGCCCCCAGCCGACTGATTTTTTCTTGAAGTGGGCGGTTAAAACAGCAATTTCCAGATAGTCCAATTGGTACGGACTGGCTTCCTGTCCGCCTGCGGCTGTTTTTTCGCCTATGCCGAAAAAGGTTTGAACAAGCCGCTTGATCCCGTCCTGGCCGTCTCCGGGCCGCCGGGGTTTCATAGCGGTCATACAAAGGGTAAAACGCGCCGCCAGGTCCAGGGCGTCGGGCGCTTTGTCGTACACCTGAGGAAACGGTTTAAAGCCGCATTGGGAGCGCAGGGCCGCAAGCTGCCGTTTCGGAAAGGGCTTCAGCTTAATAGCCGCGTCATCAGGGCCGCGTTCCTCAGACAGCGCCGCCGTCAGCGCGGCGGGCAGGGCTTCACAGAGCAGCGGAAACGAATCGGCAACCTCCAAGGCATTGTTGTAAACAATGCCCGCATTGTTGTAAACATCGCCCGCGTTCTCATCAATCGCGCAGCCGCTCAGGGACGCTTCCGGCGGGCCGGCAAACCAGGGGCGGATCACCTCGCGCAGAATCGCGGGCAGACCGGCGACCGCTTTATCGATATTTATCACCGTCCAGAGGAATCCAAGTTTGAGCCCCGCTTCCAATTTAATATCCCATGAGGAGTAAAGCCGGTCCTTTTCCAAGAGGGGCCTATCGCTCTTGGCCTTGTATGCCTCCAGTACCGCATAGCCAAAGAGCGCGGCATCACGGAGTATCTCCTGCGACAGCGGCGGGAAACAGCGCAGCCATGATTCAAAGGTATTCAGGGAGAGCGAGGCAAAGAAGTCAGAGAAGGCCATGACAAGCTGGGATTTGGTTTTCGGCTTATCCTTGCCGTCCAGGGGGAGAGGTATCTGCCGCAGCTTCTCCAGCGGTATCCTATCGAAATCTTCATACAGGGTGCGCTGGAGGGATGAAAAAGAGGGGCTGTTTTTCGGCGTCTGAATTTCCACTGTTTTTGGGAAGGTTTCTATTTTGTTCATGGCTGCCTTGGTATTCATTCTACCAGAAATCCCGCGGAACAGGTAAGAAGGTTAAGGGGAGGGCGCACAGCCAAGCCAACCGGGGGGGCAGGGGGGCGCGAACCTGCGGTTCGATGGCCTCCCGGGTTTCCCTTCGGTAAAGATAAGCCCGGTTTCCTCCAGCACCTGAACATGGTAGGCCGCCGTCGAGAGGGGCAGACTGAATTCCTCCGCCAGTTCGCTGATATTCGCCGGTTTAG
>JAITHH010000195.1 GCA_031280065.1 Treponema sp.
GCAATCAGCTCGTCAATGATATATTCCGACAGCGCCGGAAAGTCCGACTGGATATTGAGGATCACCAGCTTGTTCCCCTTGGGAAGCTGCTTGTTCAGGTAATCCGAAGTTTCCCGCACCGCGGCGTCCAGTTCACCCGCCGGGGCTGCTGGGGCGGCAGCCCCGGCCCAGGGCGCGCTTTTACACGCCGGAACCATCACCATAATGAATGACAGCGCCAATGCTGCTATTCCCATGAGTTTTAGCGCCGCCAAAACTCCGCCAGTACGATGTTTGATACTCATACTTTTGATCCTTCTTTTATAGAAAAGATTTATGTTTACCGCATACACGGATAACATGCTTTTAGAAAGAAGTAAAGAGGAAGAATGAGCGCAGCGCTCTCCCCGCTCTCACGAGCTTTCCGCACTCCTCTCACGCTTTCCTTCCTCAAGCGGTTATGCGCGGCACGATGGGGCAGTACGGCCCGTCCTGAAACCGGGGCGTCCGCCGGTACGCGGCTGCGTACACTTCCAGCCGCAAATCCGCCAGGGTGAATGGCAGTTCGCGCCATTTTCTGCTCGTCTATGGGTATATCCGGCTCAGATATGATGATAGATGAACCGTCTATCGTCCCTTCCCGCGCCCGCAGCCCCGCGTTTTGGGCAGAGTTGTCCCCTAAAATTACCGCTGGAGTTGAGTTGGGCTGCGAATATACGAGAGAGAGAACACGTACCGTGCCATGTTAGGCTATCTTGCTAGGAAATCTGCGGCTGCGGTCTGGTATGCGTTCATTGCTGATGATACCACCGGGGATTGGAAAAAACGTCAAGAGGTTTCTTGAGTAAAATACAAAAAGAACCACGGAAAAACGCGGAAATCACGCGGAAGGAAGGAGATGCGGATAAAAAACAGTTGTCCGGGAACCGCAGATTACGCGGATGAAACGGACGGCCAACAAACGTGCCCGCCAGGGCGTTGACCAAACAATGCGGCCCGCCGTAGCGTGCGTAATCCCCCCTATTAGCCCAGATGCGCGAAGGCTTTAGCCTGAGCAGTGCCGCGGGCTGAAGGCATCCCTCTGTTCGATGGCCCCCCGGACCTCCCGTGAGGCAAGCCGCGCCTCCGATGACAAATCCCCAGCCGGGGGCTATACTGAAACTGGCAAGCGATATGAACAGCGGCGATACCACCCTCCAAAGACGGCTCCAGCACCAGGAGATCATGTCCGCTCTGGCGCAGAGCTTTATCTCCTCCGATGACAGCGTCATCCTTATCAACAACGCCCTCAAAATGGCCGGGGAATTTCTGGGAGTAACCCGCATGGTCGTCTACGTCCCGGACCGGAAACAGGGCCTTACCAAAGCGGAATTCGTCTGGTCCTCCGAAACCGAACTCACCCTGACCGCCGAAGGAATCGGCGAAATCATCGCCGCGAGTTTCCCCAAACGGGTCGCGCCGGATATGCCCGCCCCCAACATCTTCTGCGACGACATCAACATCGATTCCCGCTACGCCGTCCTGGGCCGCGCCGGAGTCAAATCATTCGCCTGGATTCCCCTCTACGTGTCCGGCGCAATCTGGGGCCTGTTGAGCATCGAAGAGTGCATCACCGCCCGCGAGTGGAGCGGCAGCGACATCGAACTGGTGAACCTCATCAGCCACGTCATTACCGGCGCCATCGAGCGGGGCGTCATCGAGCAGACACTCAAACACACCTCCTCCATCGTCGAAAAGTCCCCCCAGTTCATCTGCTACCTGGACATTGACGGAAACCTCCAGTTTGCTAACCAGGGCGCGGCCCGGCTGACGGGCTTTTCCACCGAAGAACTTGCGGAACGGGGCCTGCGGGGACTGGTCGCTGCGGAAGACTGGGAGCAGCTCTGGCAGGGCTGCCGGCCCCTGATGCAAACCGGGGAAGGCAGGGAATTCACCATGGCCGTCCGCCCCAAACACGGGGATTCCCTTATTATGAATTTCTCCGCCTTCCCCGTCAGCGAAGAGAGCATCGGCATCATCGGCCTGGATTTGACGGAAAAGGCCCGGCTGCAGCGGGAACTCGTCCAGGCCAAGGAAGCCGCGGAAAATTCCAGCCGCGCCAAAAGTGAATTCCTCTCCCGCATGAGCCATGAGATGCGCACCCCCATGAACGCCATCATCGGCATGACCAGCATCGGCAAGTCCTCCCCGGACGTGGAGCGCAAAGAATACTGCCTGGAAAAGATTGACGAAGCCTCCAAGCACCTCCTGGGGGTGATCAACGACATCCTGGATATGTCCAAGATCGAGGCGGGAAAGCTGGAAATTGCGTCTGCGGAATTCAGCGTGGAAAAGATGCTCCAGCGGGTGGCGAATGTGATTGTCTTTAAGGCGGATGAGAAGCGCATCGACTTTCAGGTGAAGCTGGCCGCTGACCTGCCCCCCATGATCATCTCCGATGAACAGCGCCTGGCCCAGGTGATCACCAACCTGCTCTCCAACGCGGTGAAGTTCACCCCGGACCGGGGGGCCGTCACCCTGACGGCCCGGCTGATTGACGAAGACGCCGAGGGGTTCTGTACGCTGGAATTCAGCGTTGCCGACACGGGGATCGGCATTGCCAAGGAGCATCAGGCCAAGCTCTTCCGGTCTTTTGAGCAGGCGGACGGCAGCATCTCCCGGAAATTCGGCGGCACGGGGCTGGGGCTGGCCATCAGCAAGCGGATCGTCGAGCTGCTGGGAGGGTCGATTCAGGCGCAGAGCGAGGAGGGCAAGGGCTCGGTCTTCACCTGCCGCATCCGCGCCGAGCGGGGGGCGGATGCTCTGCATGAATTCCTCCCGAACGCGCCCTACAGCCGGAAAAACCTGCGTCTTTTGGCCGTGGATGATTCAGCGGCGGTGCGGGAGTACTTCAGTCTGCTCATGGAGCGCATGGGGCTCCGCTGCGATACGGCGGGGAGCGGCGAGGAGGCCTGCCGGATGATTGACGCGGCGGGAGACCAGCCTTATTCGCTGATATTCGCGGACTGGCAGATGCCCGGCATGGACGGCATTGAGCTGACGCGGGCGATAAAGGCGCGCTGCGGGGCGAACATGGTGGTGATCATGATTTCCGCGGCGGCCTGGAGCGAGATCGAGGCTGAGGCGAGGGCCGCGGGGGTGCGTATGTTCATGCCCAAGCCGCTTTTCCCTTCGGCGATTATGGACTGTATCAACAGTTGTCTGGGGCAGCGGAACATTACGGCTTTTTACGGGGATGAGGGCGGCGAAGGCGGCGCGGCTGCGGGGCGGTTCCAGGGGCGGTGCATTCTTTTGGCGGAGGATGTGGAGATAAACCGCGAGATTGTGCTGACGCTGCTGGAGGACACGGGGCTTGAGATAGATGTTGCGGAGAACGGGCTGCAGGCGGTGGAGGCGTTCAAGCGGAATCCCGGCAAGTACGGGCTGATTTTCATGGACATTCACATGCCGGAAATGGACGGGTTTGAGGCGACGCGGACTATCCGGGCGCTGGACGTGCCCGGCGCGAAGACGGCGCCGATTGTCGCTATGACGGCTAACGTATTCCGGGAAGATGTGGAGCGCTGTCTTGCCGCGGGGATGAACGGCCACATTGGCAAGCCGATTAGTCTTGACGAGATCATGGAGAAGCTGGCGGCGTATTTGGGCTAGGCGGGGACGTGTGTGCGGGGGACACGTCCCTCCCTTCCACACGGCTTCCGTGGTTCTTTTTACCTTTTCTACAGAAAACCGCTTGATTTTCTTCCGCTTCCTAGTAAGCCGCCGCCTCGCCATAGAGCTTGAGGATTTCCTCCGGGGGTTTGCCGCTCTTCAACAAATTGAGTACCCGCGCTTCGCCCAGGGCTATCCCCTCGGTTTTACCCAAGGCCATCCCTTCAGTTTTGCCTAAAGCCTTGCCCCGCAGTTCGGCTTCATCAACTGCCGTCAGCAGCATGCCGTCTACCATTTCGTGTACCTCCTCAAATTCAGGATATCCTTTATACAGATTATCATACAACTTTCCCATCAGCGCTATCAGGGTCTGCGTGTCGGATTTGTCCAGCTTCCCGTTCTGTTCACCCCTTTCGAGCGCGGCAGTCAGTTTTTCCACCAGGTACTTCATCTCCCCGGCCAGCTCCCGCCGCTTTTCCTCTGTCTTCGCCGCCTGGACGCGCTTCCTCAGTTTGAGCAGATAAAACGGCAGCAGGATACTCAAACCGTGCTCTTCAAGCTCTTCGACGGTATAGTCCAGCAGTTTCAGAGCAGGATACGTGAACGTATGCGACGTTCCGTCCATCCCCGTTATTTTAACCGAAAGGGTATCCGGGGTGGACGGGCCGGGTTCCAGGTAGATGACGATGGCGGGAACCAGTTTTATCTCGGTGACGTGTCCCTTGGTGGTCCTGTTCCGCATTCCTTCCAAATAGCTGTAGTTCCATAATCTGAAGGACATGTCGCCGTCATCGCCTATCTGGGATTCGGTCAGGTACTTATCCTGGCCGATACCGAGCATCATGTCGCAGATGGATTGCCGGAGGCTGCCGGTGATGTGTTCAGTTGAGAGGTATTCAACTTCGGCATCCAAGGGATGGCTGGTTCCAAAGGCTCCGTTGATAAAGCGGATGACGGACGGGGACGATAGGCGCATAGCGCGTTTGAAGGCGCGATCGAATAGCTGATGGGGAGCGCTCCCGGCGGACTTCTGTTCCGCAGGTTGTTCGGGATTGGTTACCGGTGTTTTTGTGTCCATACCTATAATACAGCGTGGACTCGCGGTTTTGCTTCAATTGCCGGAAACTTTTTTACACTGGTACGTCCCCAAGACAAACCACGGAAGGTGCGGAAGGGATGCGGAAAAAGACCTCCCTATCCGCATCCCCTCCCTTCCGTGTCTTCCGTGGTTCGGTTCGCAATCAGCGCTTCCCCAGCGTCTAGTAAGCCGCCGCCTCGCCATAAAGCTGGAGGATTTCCTCCGGGGGTTTGCCGCTCTTCAGCCGGCGTTTTCTCTACAAACAATACAGCCTTGATGAAAATACCATTCAATCAGTGTTTCCCTGGACACACTGCGCGAATAATTATACCATAATTGTTATGAGAGAACTCACCAAACCGGAACAGCGGCAGCTATCCATATTCAAGCGGTTTTACGAACAAACCAAAGAGAAAATACGGCAGCATATCGAGCGGTATAATCAGGACCTTTTGGAGGG
>JAITHH010000213.1 GCA_031280065.1 Treponema sp.
AGCAGCAGCAGCGTCAGCACATAGGGCAGGATGAGGAGCAGGTCCGTGTAGTTGCTGGGCATCCCCAGGAAGAGACAGAGCTGGTAGCCCGAGGACTTGGCCAGGCCGAAGAAGAGGCACACCGCCAGGGTCGGCAGAATCTTCCAGTTGCCGAAGATCAGCGCCGCGATGGAGAGGTAGCCGTAGCCCATGTAAATGCTTGGGGAGAAGTTGCCCGAAATAGAGTAGGCCAGGAAGATGCCCCCCAGCCCGGAGAGGGCCCCGCAGATCATGATCGCGGAGGCCTGAATCTTCCCCACGCCGCAGCCCGCCGCGTCCACGCTGTGGGGATTCTCCCCGCAGGCCCGCAGGCGCAGGCCAAAACGGGTCTTGTAGAGAATGTACCACGAAAGGCCCGCCATCACGAGGATCACGATCTCGAAGGGGTACATGTTCTTGAACAGCCCCCCCAGCACGGGGATATTTGAAAGGATCGGCACGGTAAAGCGCGGGGAAACCCCGATCTGGAACTTGTTCGAGGCTTCGCCGGTGAGAACCCCGTTGATGATGCTCGTAAGAAAGGTGGTCAGGGCCATGGCCAGCGTGTTGACCACCACGCCGCTGATCACCTGCTGGGCCCGGAACTTGATGCACAAGGCCGCGTGGATCAGGGAGAAGAGGAGCCCCCCGGCCATGGACGCGGCCATCGCCAGGGCGAGCAGCGCCGGAGCGCCCGCTCCCAGCAGGGGCCCCCAGAGTACCGCGACTGCCGCGCCGGTAAAGGCCCCGAAGCCCTGCAAACCCTCCAGGGCCAGCATGGTGACGCCGCTCCGCTCGCAGTAGATGCCGCCAATTGCCATGATCAGCAGGGGCAGGGCAAAGGAAAGACCGTCGATGAGGATCATATCCATTATTTCCCCCCTTTTCCGCCCGCTGGAGACTTCCCGCCGTTACCGGGGACAAAATCCAGGGCCAGCCGGGCCCGCCAGCGGATATACGCGCCGCAGGCGCTAAAGAGGAGCAGAATTCCGGTGATCACCTGGGCGATCTCCTTGGGCGCGCCCACGGAGGAACTCATGTACACGCTGCCCTTTTGGAAAACCGTAACCAGGATCGAAGCGAAAACCGCGCCCACAGGATTCGTGTTCCCCAGGAGGGCCACGGCAATGGCGTCATAACCCAGACTCGCCAGGGTCTTGGGCACAATGTTGTTGTAGTAGCCCAGGTAGTAGGTTACCCCTGCCAGCCCTGCCAGGGCCCCGGAGATGAGCATCCCCAGCACGAGGCTCCGGCCCTCCCGGATGCCCGCGTATTGGGCCGCGTCCCGGTTGAGGCCCACAGCCTTGAGTTCAAAGCCCAGGGTTGTCCGGTTGAGGAGGAAGCGCAGGATGAATACCGCCGCGATGGCGATGACGATCCCCAGGGGGATCGTCGGACGGAGCCTGCCCCAGGCCAGGCCCGTGATGGTCAGCCGGGAAGCGGCGCTGCACACCTTGGAGGACCTGGTTATGATGTCCGCATAGTAGGTGTTGATATAAAAGCCCGTTACGTAGCTGGTAATATAGTTGAACATAATAGTAGAAACCACCTCATGGATGTTGAAACGGTACTTGAGATACCCCACCAGGGTTCCCATGAGGCCCCCTGCGGCAATGCCGATGAGGATCGCCAGGGGCCGCGCAATCGCGGCGGGGAGATTCGAGTAGCCCGCCAGGACCATGGCGAGGAAGCCCGCGGCCAGCATCTGCCCCGCAGCCCCGATGTTGAACATCCCGGTTTTGAGGGCCGCGATCACCGCCAAAGCCGCCAGGAGCATGGGGGCGAGAATTCCAAGGAAGGACAGGAAGTCGGTCAGCATGTTCTGCCCCCCCGCATAGGAAGGCCGGGGCAGAAAGCCGCTCCCCCGCAGAAAGGCCGCCATGGCGGTTAGGGGATTCTTCCCTAAAATCAGGAGCAGCAGGGAAGAGGCTATCAGCGTGAGTACAATAGAAAACAATGGAATCGCCGTCCGGCTCGTGGAATCATCGCTCAATAGCCTCAGAAAACGCCGGCCAATCATGTCCGCACCCCCATCATATATTCCCCCACCTCGCCTGCGGAAAGCCCGCCTGCGGGGGAGACGCTGCGCAATTCGCCCTTAAAGATGACCCCGATGGTGTCCGCCAGGTTCATCACCTCGTCCAGTTCCAGGGAGATGAGGAGCACCGCCTTGCCCTTGTCCCGCTCCGCCAGGATCTGTCCCTGGATGTTCTCGATGGCCCCGATGTCCAGGCCCCGGGTGGGCTGGACAAAGATCATCAGGTCCGAATTCAGGGAGATTTCCCTGGCCACAATGGCCTTCTGCTGGTTGCCGCCGCTCATGGACCGGACCGGAGTCTTGACCCCCTGGCCGCCCCGGATGTCGTAGCGCTCAATCAGGTCCTCCGCGAAGGCCCGGATCGCCCCCTCCTGGAGCACTCCCCCCGCCGAGAAGGGGGGCTGGTAATAGCTCTTGACGGCTAAATTCTCCCCCAGGCTGAAGTCCAGGACCACGCCGTAACGCTGCCGGTCCTCGGGGATGTACGAAAGCCCCGCCTCGGCCCGGGACCGGATCCGCTCGCCGGTGATGTCCCTGCCCTTGAGGAGGATGCGGCCCTTCCAGGGTTTGACGAGCCCCGCCAGGGCGTCAGCCAGTTCCACCTGCCCATTGCCGGAAACCCCGGCCACCGCAAAAATCTCCCCGCCCCGGATGGAGAAGGAGACGTTCTTCACCGCCTCGAATTTGTGTTCGTTCCGCACGGTGAGGTTCCGCACCTCCAGGATCGTCCCGCCGAAGCGGGAGGGCTTCTTCTCCCTGGTCAGGGAGACCTCCCGGCCCACCATGAGGTTGGCCATCTCCTGGGTGGAGGCGTCCTTCACCGGGAGGACCTTGATGAGTTTCCCCCGCCGCAGGATGGCGCAGCGGTCCGCGATCCGCTTGATCTCCTCCAGCTTGTGGGTGATGAGGATGATGGTCTTGCCCTTGTTCCGCAGTTCCCCCATGACGCCTAAGAGAAATTCGATTTCCTGGGGGGTCAGTACCGCGGTGGGCTCGTCGAAGATCAGGATTTCCGCTTCCCGGTAGAGCATCTTGAGGATTTCGACCCGCTGCTGGGTGGACACATTGACTTCCTCGATCCTCGCCCTGGGGTCAACCTCCAGGCCATAGGAGCGGGAGAGTCCGGCGATCCGCTCTTCCGCGGTCTTGATGTCCACATAAGGGAAGAGTCCCAGCGCCTTTTTGACCGGCTCGACGCCCAGGATGATGTTTTGGGCGATGGTGTAGTTGGGGATCAGCTTGAAGTGCTGGTGCACCATGCCGATGTTGAGGGCCGCCGCCGCGTTGGAGGAGGAGAGGCTGACCTTTTGGCCCCGGACAAGGATTTCTCCCTGGTCAGGCTCGTACATCCCGAAGAGCATACTCATCAGGGTGGACTTGCCCGCGCCGTTTTCCCCCAGGAGGGCGAAGATTTCCCCCTCCTTGACGCTGATGGATATATCGTCGTTGGCGACAATCCCTGGAAAGCGCTTGGTGATGCGCTTCATTTCAACGATAGAGCCGCTCCCTGCCACAGGACACCTCCTGGTTGTCTTTAGTATACCATGACAGCCGGGGGCGCTCAATAGCGGGAGGCCCGCGCCGGCGGAGAGCAGTTCGGAGCGAATTCATACCTAATTGTATAGTTTAGCAATTGCCGCCGCATACCGCCCATGCTACGCTCCCCGGCGGAGGAATCATCTTGGACATACCGTCAAACCGCTTGTATACCGGAACGAACTACCACCCCCACGACTGGCCCGAAAGCCGCTGGGAGACGGATTTCCGCCTGATGAAAGACGCTTCCTTTAATATTGTCCGCCTGGGGCATCTCTGCTGGGACAGTTTTGAGCCCGCCCCGGGCGTGTTTAGCTTCGACTGGTTCGACCGGGCCCTGGATCTCTGCGTAAAGTACGGGCTCATGGCGGTGGTGGACATACCAACCCGGCCCGCGCCGCTGTGGCTGCACAAAAAGTTTCCCGGCATCACCGTTACAGGCCCGGAGGGGCGGCGGCTTTACCCCCATTCCCGGTACATGGAGGATGTGGGGCATCCCCGGTTTCAGGAATTCGCCCTGGGCCTGGCAAAAAACATGGCCTCGCGCTACGGGGACCATCCCGCGGTCCTGGCCTTTGG
>JAITHH010000216.1 GCA_031280065.1 Treponema sp.
GTTTTGGGCATATCAAGACCGAGCTTATCCAGCCAGTTTTTGTTGATCCAACTCCGCAGATGATACAGGTTGCCGATCTGTTCGTTGTTTTTGGGAATAAAATAAATATTTCCATCCGCCGAAGTAAGCCACTGTTTCAAATCCTTGTTGATAACCCGCTCCAGAACCTGGGGAATATAATAGGCCCATTTATCGTAATAATCATTCAGCGGGATGATAGACCCCTCGGCACCATAATTGAGAATGGTCTCATCGCTTAACGATGTTGAGAAACCGATAAGCGCCTCGGGGAGCGTTCCGCCGGAAGCCACCATTACCTCCAGCTTATTCCTCGCTTCCGACAGGGCGCTGGGGAAAAAATCAAAACGCAGTTTGAAGTTGCCTTTCTCCTCATACCATTTGGTCAGCGCGTTGGTTTCATAATTTTCCACTGTGGCGTTTTGCACGATCCCTGCCTGAATATCAATAGGTTCCTTGCAGATGGGAAATTCTCCGGGAAGGTTCACATTCGCCGCGGCAGCGCCTCCGGTTTTGGCGGCAGAGCCGCCCTTCGCGCAGCCGGTCAAAACAGAAAAGAGCAGACAGAGGACAATTCCCCATACCATAATTCGCGTATATTTCATACAAACCTCCGATTGTTGTTTAACATTATAAACCTCTCATTTTACAGCCGGCAATGTAAAATTTTCACTATTAATTGTAATATGTTCAGATGCGGTATTTTGTGAGCGGTAAAAGGCTAAAGAAAAGAATGCGGGGGGCCATCGAACCGAAGGTTCGCGCCCCCCGCGCCCCCCGGAGGGCTTGCCCCCCGCTAATCTCTTAAGTTGTTGACATCGGGGGGCGCAGGGGTGGGTCCCGCTGGAGGCTGTTGCTATGGGCCGCGCTCTGCTCAGGCTAAAGCCTTCGCGCATATATGATAGCATGGGGCATACCGTGCGCTACGCCGTGCCGTATACGCTGGGTCAACGCCCTACGGGCGCGTTTGCTGGGCGGGGTAGGGGGCAGCGCCCCCTATATAAACAATCACCCATTCCCGCTACTATAGACCCAATATGAGAAATGGACTAAAAATCCGGTTTTTTTGTTTCTTTACCGCGCTGGGAATCCTGGTGGCCCTGGGCGCGGGCCTGGTCATGTACACCCGCTACATCGCCTCTATCAAAAACAACTACCGGAAAACCCTCAGCCAGGTGGCCGCCTATATCGAGAAACAGTTCCCCCTCATGTCCGACCCGGAGGCGGTCATGCGCGAGGGCCTGGCCCAGTCGGACGTGTATTACCAGCTTACCGGGGACATGAACACCATCGCGGAGACATTCGGCCTGACCTATATCTACCTCATCATCCGCATTCAGGGTGAATACCGCTTTATCCTCGATTCGACCGCTTCGCCGGAGGTTTTCAGGGGGCTGGCCCCGGAAGATTACTTCCTGCCCTACGAACCCGCCGGGGATATGCTTGCCGCCGAACAGACCAGAACCCTGCAAGTGAGCAAAAAGCCCTTTACCGATGAGTACGGCGTGTTTGTTTCGGCAACGCTTCCGGTGATCAAGAACGGCGAAGTCCGGGGGTTTATCGGCGCGGACTACGAAGTGTCCCTGATCCGGAGCCTGGAATGGAACGCCCGGCTGTCCCTGCTCCTCGCCCTGGCCGCGGCAATCGTTCTTTCCGCGCCTATCGCCCTGGCCGTGTCCTCGTCCCTGATCCGCCCCATTCAGGGGGCTATCGGGGCCCTGGAGACCATCGCCCGGGGGGATTTGACCGCGCCCATCGTCAGCGCGAGGGACGACGAACTCGGCGATCTGACGCGGCTGCTGGCGGCCATGCAGGAGAAGATCAGGGCGCTGATCATCGCTATTCGGGACAAGGCCGCGCTGCTTGCGGCGGTGGACAAAGAATTGATGGAGACCATGGGGGAGTCCGCGGGCGCGGTGGGCCGGATCAAGACCGGCGCGGACGCGGTGCGGGAACAGGCCCTGACACAGACTGCGGGCGTTACGAAGGCCAACACGTCCATGGCGCGGATCATCGGGAACATTGACGCCTTGAACGCCAATATCGAGGCCCAGGCGGAAAGCGTTTCCCAGTCTTCTCAGGCGGTGGAGCGGATGGCGGCGAGCATCGCGGGGGTAACGCGGAGCCTGATAGAGAACGAGGGGAACATCAACAAGCTCACGGCGGCTTCGGAGCGGGGGCACGGCGCGCTGCGGCAGGTGTCGGGGGAGATTCAGAATGTGGTTGCTGAGTCGGAGCGGCTGCTGGAGATCAACAAAGTGATTCAGCACATTGCCAGTCAGACGAATCTTTTGGCCATGAACGCGGCGATTGAGGCCGCGCACGCCGGAGCGGTGGGCCGGGGCTTTGCGGTGGTGGCTGACGAGATACGGAAGCTGGCGGAATCATCCAGCGGCCAGGCCAAGATGGTGTCGGCGGTGCTCAAGAGCATTACCGGTTCGTTGAGCGGCATTGGGGGTTCCACGTCTCAGGCGCTGTCCAACTTCGAGGACATAGACCGGGAGATGAAGATTGTGGCGGACCAGGAGACGCGGATCAGGCTGGCGGTGGAGGAGCAGGACACGGGGAGCCGGGCGATTCTTGAACTGATTGACCGTTCAAACGGCATTACGCGGAATGTCCGGCAGGGTTCTGAGGAGATGTTTGCCAACAGTTCGGGGGTAGCTTCCGAGGGAAAGAGTTTGGAGGTTATCACCCGCGATCTTTCGGAGGGCATGGAGGGGATAGCGGCTGAGATGGGTTCGATTAGCGCCGCGGTGAACCGGGTACGGGACATTGGGCTGGAGAACAGCCGCGGGGTAGACGCATTGATCCAGGAGATTTCCAAATTCAAGGTTGACTAGGGAAGCGCCGGAGATGGGTGTGGAACCCCCAAAGTGTGTTTTGGAACTTCCAGAGATGGGTGTAGAGCTTCTAAAGAGTGGCGCGGAACCTCCAGGGACGGGTTTGGCAGCGGCAAATTCGGGTTTGGAAGTTCTAAACCCGAATTTTATGCTCAAAAACCCAGGTTTGGAACTTCCAGGGACGGGTTTGGAAACGGCAAATTCGGGTTTGGAAGCCCCAAACCCAGGGTTGACAGAAAAAAAGCCAAAAAACTATTGCCGGCAGGCCCCTCCATTGCGTATTATAACCGCAACGGAGGAAACAGCGTGTCAACAATACATACCGAAATCACCCTTAAAAATGCCGTTGATGAGGCGAATGCCGCCGCCGGAATCATCAAAGACCACAAAATCCGGCAAACCACCGTCCAAGCCCTCGTTGATACCGGCGCATGGACGCTGGTCATCAGCGAAGCGGTCCGCCAGCAGCTCGGTCTGCGGATAACCGGCGCCGACTCAGGAACGCTGGCAGACGGGACAGCGGGCGCCTACAATCTCGCGGGCCCCCTGGAAGTAATCTGGAAAGACCGCCGGACAATCTGCGAAGCCCTCGTCCTGCCTCATGCTAACGAGGTGCTGCTCGGCGCCATCCCCCTCGAAGCCCTGGATTTGATAATCAGCCCCCGCGCCGAAGAAGTTATCGGCGCTCACGGCGACCAGCCGCTTCATTCCATCAAAGCGCGGGGCTGAGGGGGGAAGTCTCCCCCTGCGCCCGCGCACGGCTGCGGGCTGCCCCCTTTCTTAGGGCAACGCTGATTAAAGCGGATGAAACCGCAGATTACGCGGATGAAAAGGATGCCGCAGATGAATGGAAACAGCATCAGCGTCGAACCGAAGGTTCGCAATCAGCGTACATCCGTGTCATCTGCGGTAAAAAAATATATGATTCGTTGATTTTGCACGGGAGTCTCTTTAATCAGCGGTTCTCTAGCTCTTCTTTGATTGTTGCGAGAAAAGCAGCCAAGATTTGCGCGTCTTCCGGCGTGTCAAGGCCATGTCCCGAATGGGGGAATACGGTAAGTCCCAAGTTTTTGTCCGGCGCGGTACGGCTCAGGGTCGCGTCCAAACGTTCAGCATTGGAGAAGGGCACGATAGCGTCCTGTGTACCGTGGGCAAAGAGGGTGGGCGGAATATCGCTATGAATCTGGTATACCGGAGAAATACGCTCCAGGGCCTCTCGTTTATCCGGGCTCATAACGCCGCTGTTTTGTATGGCAGTCAAATCGCTTTCCGTAAAGGGCTGTCCAGTGAGGGTGGAAATCAGCAGTCTTTTCTCTGCTAATGAAGCGGATGTGCCAAACCATGCGGGATCGGTAAAGTCCGCAGGCCCCGACAGGCTGACGCAGAGCGTTACCGGAATCGGGGAGTCATCGCCAGACCCGGAGCTGGTATAGGAATAGAGCAGCGCCAGATGCGCCCCAGCGGAAACGCCGGTGATAGAGAGCCGGTCTATGGTTACGCCCAACGCAGCGGCTTGCCGTTTGATAAGGGCAACGGCGTTATAAACGTCCCCGATCATGTGATCACAGGATGCGCCGTCAAAAAGCAGACGGTAATTCATGGATGCCGCCGCTATCCCCGCATCGGCGGCCATGGATTTGATGAGTTCCGCCGGATAGTCCGTCTTGTCCCCGGCGATCCATGCGCCGCCGTGGATGTAGAGCGCCGC
>JAITHH010000242.1 GCA_031280065.1 Treponema sp.
CGGAAACTTCTTCAGTTTTGGAACAGGAAACGAAAACAAGCACAGCCAGCGCCCATAAAAGACGGATACGGAAAGTACTCATAGATTTATAGTAATCCGCCAGGGGAGGGGTGTCAATCTTAATCTCTGCGTCCGGCAGGACTCGAACCTGCTGCCTACGGATTCGAAGTCCGTCGCTCTATCCACGTGAGCTACGAACGCATAGCCGCTTGAAGGGCAGACAACGTGCGCCGTTTCTATCCCGCTTTTCGGGTGGATGACCGGGTTTGAACCGGCGACAGCCAGATCCACAATCTGGAACTCTACCACTGAGCTACATCCACCGTATGGGTAAGAGTATGAGGAATTGAGAGAGGATTGTCAAGAGGCAGCAGGGAATAGACAGCAGCGCATACAAACGCGCAGGGTTCTTATAATCCGGGTTAATCCGCAGATAAAACATACCGATAATAAGTTTGAGGTATGCTATGAACACCGAAGCGGAAGAGACCATGAACACGCCGAATATCGAAACGCCGGATTTTGAGCAGGCCGGGGATGTTTTAGCGGAGGAGATCGCGCTGACCGGGCGGATCGCCGGGATTCAGGCCGGGGTAAAGCAGGCCGCGCTGAACCGGGAATGGGCGGATTTTGAGGCCCGCATGGACGATCTCAAAGCCATAGGCGGGGAATTCGAGGAACTGGACGAGCGGCGGGTACGGCTCTTTGGGGGGGAAGCGGATTTTTACGCCCAATGCGCCCGTTTCCCGGAGGAACAGCGGCGGACGCTGGCGGAATGCTTTCGGCGGCTCAAGGCGGAAATCACCAAGATACAGTTAGAAAACGACGCGCTCCAGCAATACCTCGCCGAGACACGGACCGTGATCGCCGGGGCGCTGGATATTCTCTTCCCCGAACGGCGGGGGCGGCTCTATTCGCGGCGGGGCGTTCAAGTGCAGGCGGATATGCGCAGCATGGTATTCAACAAGAGCTTATAGGGTGGAAGATATAAAACTCAAGGAGGAGTGATGACATCGACTTTTCATGGAATAGAAATGGGAAAACGGGCGGTGATCGCCCATCAGCAGGCCCTCAACACCACCGGACATAACCTGTCCAACGCCTCTACCGAGGGCTATTCGCGGCAGCGGGTGGAGATGGCCGCCTTCGAGCCCCTGTATTTCCCCGCTCTTAACCGGGCAGAAACCGCCGGTCAGATTGGAGAGGGGACCATAGCCGCGCGTATCGAGCGGATACGGGATCAGCTTCTGGACCGGCGTATCATCGCGCAGTCCGGGGGCGAGGGCTACTGGACCGCCAGGGACCCGTATATCCGCATGATGGAACAGTCCTACTTGGAAATCGGGGATAACTCCGTGCGGGGCAAGATGGACGCCTTCTGGGACGCCTGGCAGGAACTTTCCGTCTACCCTGCGGACACCGCCCCCCGGCAGGCGGTCCTTGAACGGGGCGCGACCCTCGTTGACGGGATTCACGAGCGTTTTAAGGCCCTCAAGGGCTTGCAGGATATGGCCGAGGAGGATGTCCGGCTGACCGTTGGACGGGTAAACGAATTGTCCCGGCAGATCGCGGGCCTGAACCGCGACATCCAGCGGGTCCGGGCCCAGGGGGACAATCCCAACGACCTCATGGACCGGCGGAATCTCTTGGCGGATAAACTTTCTTCTATTATAGATGTTACGGTGGATCAGCGGGACCCGGATGAATTCATGGTGCATACCGCGGGCTTTGTCCTGGTGCAGGGGCAGATTGGCCGGCAGTTCGGCCTGGAGCAGGGGATCGACACCGAAGGCTATTCCCGGATCGTCTGGGAAGATACCGGGGAGGAGGCCCAGTTCCGGGACGGAAGCCTCGCGTCCCTGCTGGAACTGCGGGATCACACCATCAAGGACGAGCTGCGGAACCTGGATTCGCTGACCATGAACTTCACTGATCTGGTCAACGAAGTGCACCGGCAAGGCTACGGCATCAACGGCAATACCGGGCAGGACTTCTTTACCGAGCGCCCCTTTGTTACCAACGTCAATGGAAACTACGACCGGGACGGAGACGGGGAGTACGATGCTTCCTATATCTTTAGGATCAACGGCGCGAATACCCTGGACGCCAAAGCCCAGGCCGGGCTTGAAGGTGTGATTACCCTGTCAGGCGGCGCCACAGGCGTGGTTGCAATTCCCTACTACCCCACGGATTCGGCGGGGGACATCGTCAGCCGGATCAACAATTCAGGGGCGGAAGTAACGGCGCGGCTCAACCGGGACGGGCGGCTCTCCCTCAAGGGCGCGTCTGCGGACGGACGCGAGAACCCGGACTTCGTAATTCGCCATATCGAGGATTCCGGCCATTTCCTGACCGGCTATGCAGGGCTCCTCAAGGCTTCGGGCGCTGAGGGCGCTTACGACTGGGGCGGGCCCGACGCGGTGAACGCCCTGGCCGGGGGGAGCCGGGACTGGGCTGCGGCACCCACGGCCCATCCGTCGGGCTGGATCGAGGTGAATCCCGCCCTGGTCAAGGACCCCGGCGCGGTGGCCACGGGCTTTGGGGAAAACGGCAGGCCCGCCAATCCGGGCAACGGCGAGGCGGCTTTGGCTATCGCCGCGATCAGGAACACCCAGGTCATGGTGGGCAGGCAGGGCACGTTTGACGACTACTTTGCCGACGCAACGGGCCGCATCGCCATGCTGGGCGAGCAGAGCGGGCGGGCCCTGGAAACCCAGAACCTCATCATGAAGGAACTGCGGGCCATGCGGGAATCGATTTCCGGGGTTAATGTGGACGAAGAACTGTCCAATATGATCAAGTACCAGCACGGCTATGCGGCGGCGGCGCGGTTCATCACCACGGTGAACACCCTGCTGGACACGGTAATCAACAGGATGGGGGTATAAACCATGAGACGAGTTTCCACAGACATGCCTAATACGGATATGCAGTATTACCTTCGCCGTCAGGAGGAGGGGCTTTCCAATATTCAGTCCAAGATTGCGGGCCAGACCCGGATCAAGGAACTGCGGGAGGATCCCCTGGCGGCGTCCCACGCGGTGCGCTACGATTCCTACCTGGCCCGGCTGGAACGCTTCGAGAAGAACACCCTCTACGCCAAGGACCATTACAACGAGGTTGATTCCTACCTCCGGCAAACCAACGATCTCTTGCAGCGTATCCGGGAATTGTCGGTGCAGGCGGCTAACGGCGTCTACACCCCGGAGGACCTCAAGTACATGGCCGTGGAGGTGAACGAACTCCTCAAGGAGATGGTCTCGCTTTCCAACGCCGTGGGTTCAGACGGCAAACAGCTCTTTGCCGGGGACAAGGTCTTCACCGAGCCCTTCCGCCAGGTGGAAGGCGCTATCGAGGGGGGCGGGGAAACCATGGTAGCCCGGGTGGAGTACCGGGGCGCGGGTTCGGCGCGGCAGGCGGAAATCACCGAGCGTACCTATTCGGCCCTGGACATCGGGGGCGGGGAGGCGTTTTGGGCCGAGAAGATGCAGGTCTTCTCCACGGTGGACGCCTCGAATTACCGCGCCGAAAGCGCCGGGGCCTTCTATGTGGACGGGGTGGAGATTCCCGTTGCGCCCGGGGACACGCTCTACGCTATCGCGGCCAAAATAAATGAATCCCCCGCGCCGGTAAAGGCGTATGTTGACCCGGAAACCAAGGGACTTGCCCTGGAGGGTACGAACGCCCACCTCCTCCGCCTGGAGGACCGCCAGGATTCCCGCGTGTTGCAGGACCTGGGGATTCTTTCCTTTAACAGCGATCCCGGCGCGCCCAACTGGCACCCGACAGCGCGGGTAAGCGGCGGTTCGGCCTTTGACATGGTGATCCGCGTGCGGGACGCCATGTTCCGGGGAGACCAGGATTTCATCGGCAGTCAGGGCATCGGGGGCATGGATTTGGCCCTGTCCAACGTCCAGAGCCGCATCGCGGCCATCGGCAGCCGGGAAGAGCGGACGGAGGCGGCGTGGAAGCGGCTTAACGAGGAGATTCCCAACGTGGCCGCCGCGCTGTCCCGTGAAGCCGGCCTGGACTTCGCCACCGCCGCCACGGATTTGAGCATGATGGAATTCGCCCACAAAGCGGCCCTGCAAACCGCCGCGAAGGTAATTCCCCCGACCTTGCTGGACTTCCTGCGCTAGGGACGGTGATCCGTGAAGGTTGCGACAAAAGCGTACGGGACGGTGGAGGTTGACGAGTGTCAGCGGCTCACGTTTGCCTCCGGCCTCTTCGGTTTTGAGCCCTTAAAGGAATACGTGCTCTTGGACGCGGAACGGCAGCCTTTTTACTGGCTGCAATCCGTGGATGTGCAAGGGGCGGCCTTCATTCTGATCGATCCCTTCCTCTTCCGGCCCGATTACGAGCTTGATATTAACGACGCTGACGCGCTCAAAGCAATCGGCGTTTCCAGGCCGGAAGAGGCGCTGATTTTTTCCATTGTTACGATTCCCGCGAGCGGCCCGATGACGGCCAATCTCCAGGGGCCGCTGATTATCAACCGGGACGTGCGGGCGGGGTTTCAGGCGATTTTGACAGACCCCCGGTGGGGGACCAAGCACAACATCATGGAAGAACTGGCCGCGCTTAGGGAACATTCATGCTGATACTCTCCAGAAAGGTGAACGAGAAGATCGTTATTGGCGATGAAATTTCCGTGTCGGTAATCGAAATCCGGGGGGATCAGGTGCGGCTGGGCGTGGACGCGCCCAAGACGGTAAAGGTTTTCCGCGAGGAAGTGTTTGACGCGATCCGCACTGAAAACAA
>JAITHH010000268.1 GCA_031280065.1 Treponema sp.
GTTTTGGGCAGAATTATCCCTTAAAACCAAGGCTGAACTCCCCTTTGGGCAGAGTTGTCCCCTAAAATTACCGCTGGTAGAGTTGGGCTGCGAATATACGAGAGAGAGAGAGAGAGAGAGAGAGAGAGAGCAAATGCCGTGCCATGTTAGGCTGTTTTGCTAGTAAATCACTGGCTGTAGTCTTCAACTTTATCATTGCTTATAATTCTACCGGGGATCGAAAGAAACGTCAAGAGGTTTCTTGAGTAAAATGCAAAAAGAACCACGGAAAAACGCGGAAATCACGCGGAAGGGAAGTCCTTTTCCGTAAAGGACAGTTACCAGGGAACCGCAGATTACGCGGATGAAAGGGGTACCGCAGATGAAGAGAAAGAACATCAGCGTCGAACCGAAGGTTCGCAATCTGTGTGCATCTGTGCCATCTGTGGTTTGTCTTGGGGAAGCAGCCACGGAAAACCACGGAAGCCACGCGGAAGGGAGGGGATTCGGATATGGAGGGCTTTTTCCGCGTTACTTCCGCGCCTTCCGCGGTTTGTCTTGGGGACGTACCGGTATAAAAAGTTTCCCGGCGATTGAAGCGCCATACATAGCAGCCCCGTATATATGTATGGAGGTCAGCAATGACAGAGCGCTTTCTCTCGCCCATCTCGGACTATGCCTTCGCCCTCCTGTTCGGCGATCAGCGGCATATCGAAATCCTTACCGCCTTCCTCAAGTCCGTCCTGGACCTGCCCGAAGACGAGTACGGTCATCTTACCATCGTGAATCCCTTCCTCAAGCGTCTGCGCCGCAAAGACAAGCTGGGCATCGTCGACGTGAGGGTCCACACCAAGTCCGGCAGAATCATCCACGTCGAAATCCAGGTGAGCCCCTTCACCTGGATGCGGAACCGGATCGTCTTCTATATCGCAAAACTCTTATGGAGCCAGCTCCGCAGCGGCGGCAGCTACGGGGAGATACACCAGGTGATCAGCATCGTAATCTGCGATTACGTCCTGCTGCCCGAAGAACGCGGCTATCTGAACGAGTACGGCCTGCGGAATGCCGGAAGCGGGAAACCGTTTACAGACCTCATAAAGATAATTACACTTGAATTGCCCAAGCTGCCCGAAGCGCCGGATGATCAAAAGGTATGGTCCTGGGCAAAATTCTTCCGGGTAAAGAGCCGTGAGGAGTTGGAAGCGGCGGCAGCGGCAGCGGCAGCCAAAGGGAACAGGGGGCTGGAGATGGCAGTAGCGGAGTACAAAAAGCTGACATGGAGCGAGCGCCGGCAGATGATCGCGGAGGAAAGAGAGAAGGCGCGGCGGGACAAAATAGCCATGCTGCACTACGCCCGGCATGAGGGGCTCGCCCAAGGCCGGATGGAGGGTGAAGCCAGAGGCCGGACGGAAGGTGAAGCTATCGGTGAGGCCAGAGGACGCTTGGAAGGTGAAGCGAAAGGTATGGAGAAAGGCGAGGCCAGAGGCCGGATGCAATTAGCCGCCTTGCTCAAATCCGGTAAAACCCTCGATGAGGCTTTAGCGATACTGCAAGCCGAGACCCAGGATGGGGGTGGAAACGATGTTTGACGCCTGAATTGGTTTTAATCAGCGGTTCCTTAGATACGTTAATACATTATATGATGCAAGATATGACTCCATTGGAAACCCCCGCAGCGGGAACACGCCCATGACAGGCTATTTATACGAAACTCATTTACATACGTCGCAGGTCAGCAGTTGCGCCATATCCCCGGGAAGGGACTATATCAGGCGCTATCAAGACCTGGGCTATGCGGGAATCATCGTTACGGATCACTTTTATAACAGCAACTGCGCAATACGCCGGAATATGCCCTGGAAGAAATGGGTAGATTGTTTTTGCCGGGGCTTTGAAGACGCCCGGAATGAAGGGGCCAAGCGGGGATTAGATGTCTTTTTCGGCTGGGAAGAGACTTTTGACGGGGATGATTATTTGGTCTACGGGCTGGATAAAGCATGGCTCCTGGAACATCCAGAGGCCGCCCATTGGACCAGGCGGGAACAGTACGAAGCGGCGCGGCGTTACGGCGGGTGTGTCGTTCAAGCGCATCCCTTCCGGCAGCGTGATTATATCCAAACGATTCATTTATCCGCCGGATGTGTGGACGGGGTGGAGGCCGCCAATGCGGGCAATCAGCAGCGCTCCTGCGACGCGCTCGCTTTGCGGTATGCGGAAACGCTGGGGCTTCCGGCAACTGCGGGAACGGACATCCATAGCGAGGATGACGTGCAAAGCCAGGCGGTATTCGGGATATATCTGGACCGGAAGATGCATACCGTGCAGGATTATGTGCGGGCAATCCGGGAACATACGGTTCAGGGTTTGCATATACCTCCAGGACACTGCGATTTCCGGGGCGATGAGGCCATTATGCTGCCGGTGGACATACGGGATGCGGAGGATCGGAGTACCGGTCAGGATATAGGGGAGTTTCTCAAAGTCCCCAGAGGGCGGAATTCCCCAACGGCTCCCTGATTAGGCCCCATTGCCCTCCTCTAAAGCCGCCGTAATAGTGCCGCCCCCCACGACCACATCCCCATCGTAGAGTACCGCCGCCTGGCCGGGGGTGATGGCCCGCTGGGGCTGCTCAAAATCAACCCGGAGCGTGTCAGGCCCGGTCTGCTCGGCCACCGCAGGCTGCGCGGCCTGGAGATAGCGGGTCTTCACGCTGACCCGCAGCGGCTTCTCGATCCGGGCAAGGGCGATAAGGTTGATGTCCTCCGCAATAAGGGATCGGCGGTACAGGCTGCTGTCCGGCCCCAAGGTAAGGGTGTTGTCCGCGACCGACTTGGCGCTGACATAGACCGGCTCGCTGGCCGCGATTCCCAGCCCCCGGCGCTGGCCGATGGTGTAGCGGATAAGCCCCCGGTGCCGCCCCAGGACCGCTCCCCGCTGATCAATGATGTCCCCCGCCGGCGCGGGAGCGCCCCGGTAAGCCTCGATGAAACGCCCATAGTCCCCGTCAGGCACAAAGCAAATATCCTGGCTGTCCCGTTTTTCCGCGTTGATAAAACCCCGATCCAGGGCAATCTCCCGCGCCTGGGTCTTGGTCAGCCCGCCCAGGGGGAAAAGCGACGCGGCCAGTTGTTCCTGCGTCATGGCGTAGAGCACGTAACTCTGATCCTTCCGCTGATCCAGCGCCCGCTTCAGGAGGAAGCGTCCGCCAGCGGCCTCGACGCGGGCATAGTGGCCGGTAACAACCGCGTCGAACTCAAGCTGCCGGGCCCTTTGCAGGAACCGCTGAAATTTGATATGGCGGTTGCAGTCGATACACGGGTTCGGAGTGCCCCCCCGCTCGTAGGTCTCCACAAAGCGGCGGATCACCTGCTCCTGAAATTCATCCGTAAAATTGAACACATAGTGGGGTATTCCCAGCCGGTGGGCAACTTCCCTGGCGTCATTCACATCCGCCAAAGAGCAGCAGCCGCGATTCACCCCCGCTCCCTGACCGGGATAAGCGCACAACTCCCCGGAATCGAAGAGCTTCAAGGTAACGCCCACACATTCAAAGCCCTGGTCCAGCATGAGCGCCGCGGCAACGGAGCTGTCCACCCCGCCTGACATAGCGATAAGCGTCTTACGGCGCATACCCTTACAAGGCCGCGATAGCGGCGTTCACTTCCGCCTCGCAGGAACGCATGGCCAGAATGGTCTTTTCGATGAGCGCGTCCAGGTCCCAGCCCAGCATGACCGCTCCCTGCTCGATGACCGCGCGGGAACAGCCTGCGGCAAAGGCAGGGGTTTTGTACTTCTTCTTGACCGATTTGAGTTCCAGGTCCTGGACGCTCTTTGAGGGTCTGATAATGGCCGCCGCCCAGATGAGCCCTGTAAGCTCATCCGCCCCGTAGAGAATTTTCTCCATCAAGTGATCGGGTTTGGCATCCACTGCGGTAAGGCCATAGCCGTGACTGCACACGGCATGGATGAGCGCCTCGTCCGCGCCGCCCGCCCGGAGTAATTCCGCCGCTTTGAGACAGTGCTGATCCGGGTATTCCTCGAAGTCGATGTCGTGGAGGAGTCCCGCCTGCGCCCAGAAGTCCGCTTCCGCGCCGAAGCCCTGATCGCCGGCAAACCACCGCATCACCCCCTCGACAGTAAGGGCGTGCTGGAGGTGGAAGAGTTCTTTGTTATACCGCCTGAGCAGTTCCCAAGCCTGCCGCCGGGAAAGCGAAGATTCCAATACACTCATTTTTTAGCGGCAATAGGACTTGAACCTATGACCGAACGGATATGAGCCGTTTGCTCTACCAACTGAGCTATGCCGCCATACATTTCTGTCATACCAGAACGAATTCTTTTTGTCAAGCAGCACGGTCAAGCCACGCGATGGCTCACGAATTGACAAATACCGGCGCTTGTTTAAAATAATCGC
>JAITHH010000011.1 GCA_031280065.1 Treponema sp.
GTAAAAGCCGCCTTCCATCGCGCGGGTCATGGAGCGTCTAATCCTGCCCAGCATCGCTTCGTTCATTTCCATAGCCCGCCGCCTGTTCCTCTGTATCAGTACAGTTATAGTACACTGCCGGAGGAAACTCCTCAAGGCAACGCCCCTGCTCACCGCCGTCAGCTTCAAATCTTTCGGTATCATCTTCGCCCTGACCGCAGACGGGCCGGGCAGCGCCGCCCCCTGATCAGCAACTGCATCTACAGCGTCCTGATTGTGGAGCTTTTGACCCTTATCCACTTCCGCATGGGGAAAAAACTGATCTGTTCTCTTATTAGGAACCAATCCGTTCCTTTATTAAGAACCAATCCGTTTCCTTATTGAGAACTAATTCGTTCCCTTATTGAGAACTGATCTGTTCCTTTGTTAGGAACCGATTAGTTCCCTGAGCGGGGGGCAAGTCCCCGCCAAGTAAACGCGCCCGCAGGGCGTTGAGCCAGACGACACGGCACGGCGTAGCGCACGTAATGCCCCCTATTATCACATCTGCGCGAAGGCTTTAGCCTGAGCGGTGCGCGCCAAATAAACGCGCCCGCAGGGCGTTGAGCCAGACGACACGGCACGGCGTAGCGCTCGTAATCCCCCATGCTATCGCAAATGCGCGAAGGCTTTAGCCTGAGCGGTGCGCGGCCCATAGTAAAAGCCTTCTGCGGGGGCGGGCCGCCGTTCGCCTTTAGCGGATTATAGTAATATACCCTGACCTAACACGCGCATAGATCGTGTATTGCGGGTTCGCGCCGAAAGGCCGTACCACAGAACTGCGGTCACTGGTGGAGTATTCGCCCTCCGGGGAAACCACGCGGATCCTGCCGCTGGAAGTCTCCGCGTCCAGGTTAAAAGCCGTGTCCCCAGCCAGACGCAAATCCAAGCCGCCGCTTCTCAGATCAAAGGACAAATCCCCCGACAGCCGGGCCGCGTCCACCCTTACCCCGCCGGAAGACGCGGTGAATTCCGCCGCGCCCCCGAGTTCCCCCGCGTGTATCGTGCCGGAAGAAGCGCGGATGCGGTGGCGCTCCCCCTTCAAACTTCCAAACCGGAGCCCGCCGCTGGATAGTTCCGCGTCAGTGCTGCCCTCCGCCTCGTCAATCCGCACGGAACCGCTGGACGAGCGGATGCGGTGCCGCTCCCCGGAGAGTTTGCCTATATCAAGACTGCCGCTTGAAAGCACGATCTCCGAGCTGCCGGAGATTTCATCCGCCTGAATCGAACCTGACGCGGAACGGAGGGTGATTTCCCGCGCACTCAGCCGTCTCAGGTTCATGGCCCCGGATGAAACCCGTATCTCGATGACCCCGTCAGAGATGAGATGGGCGTCGGAATAGACCGAACCGCTCCCGGTCTGCGCCCGCAGATCGCCCCGGTAGGATCGCGGTATGGCAATCTCCGCCTCGATACGGCGCACGGAGAAGGGAAACCACGGCCGCTCATCCCCGGTTATCCGCAGCATCCTCCCCTCCGCGCTGACCTTCGCGTCCTCGGCGTCCCGCAGCCGTTCCGTAAGGATCAGCTCTCCTCCCCCGCTCTCCCGAAAGCTCACCCGTCCGGCGCGGTAAGCGATGACCAGGGATTCAACCTCATCAAGGCTGAAGGTCCGGGTCTCTTCCCGCATGGGGGCAGCGGACAGGACGCCCGCGCCGAGTAAGAGGCACGCCGCTATGATGATTCCAATTCGTTTTTCTTCCATAGATATATTTTCCTTTTCCGGGGGCCATCGAACCTTCGGTTCGCGCCCTTCATGTCAACTCTGCGGGGGCTCCCCTACGGCCCTCAACATCCTGTTTCGGGCCTCCGGGCGTCTCCGCAACACCGCGGCGCATCCATGCGCCGCAACAGCGCTCCGTCAAAACGCTTGCGTGTTTTGCCCCCCACGCCCCCGCCCAACAACCGCGCCCGCAGGGCGTTGACCCAGAATACGGCACGGCGTAGCGCTCGTAATCCCCCATGCTCTCACACATGCGCGAAGGCTTTAGCCTGAGCAGTGCGCGGTCGGGGGGCCATCGAACCTTCGGTTCGCGCCCCCCGGACCCCCCACTCGCCATCGGTTCACGCCCCGATATGCTATTTCTTCGCCCCCATCAACGCAAGCAGCAGACACTCCATCCCCACCGCAACAATGAAGACAATCCACGAGAACCCAAACCCCGCCGTAAACCCAACAATGAAAAATAACGCCGCGGCAAATATCCACACCGCGCCGGATAACAGACCAAAACGGGCCTCAGCCGCCCGGTCAGCAAACAGCCCCCGCGCCTGGCGGACTTCATCAGCCTGACGTTCCCGCGCCCAAGGCTTAAGCCGGTTCTTTTCGGTTAAACCCAAGAAGACCAGCAGCCCCGCGGCGGGAAGGGCGAAGGGGAGCAGCGTGGCAAGCGCCCCGATGAGCCCCTCCTTGCCGCCCGCGCCAAAGAACGTGAGGGGAAACAGGAGCAGGCCGAAGCAGAGCGCGGCGGCAGCCAAGGCGTACCAGAGGGCCCGCTTCCAGCTCATCGGGTAGCGGGCCGATGTCTCCTGGGTCAGGGCAAGGAAGGTGAATCCCGCCGCCGAAACGGTGAGGAACGGGAGAAGTACCCCAAAGACCCCAGCCAGGTATTCCGCCGGGCGGACAAAGTAGGGAAAGACCGGCTCGATGAAGTCCGGGGGCGTCCGCATCCAGTTCTCCTCCAGGTAGACCATGAAGGCGATGATCAGCCCCGACACCAGGGCAACGCCGCAGACGATGTAGCCCAGCACCCGCAGGGGCTTCATGTAGTGCCGGATGTCCAGGTAGCGATCCTCAAAGACCTCCCGCCGCTTGATCAGACTGATCTCGTCCGCCAGAGCGGACAGGTCTCCCAACTCGGAGGCGGCCCGGTCAAAGGCGGCCTTTTCGTCCATGCCCTTCCTGACCATGCTGTCAATCTTGGCGCGGAAGTTACTCAACAGTTCCTCTTTGAATTCCGCCAGCGCCGTGGTCTGCTCATAGCCCTCAAAAAGGGAGTCCACATACGCGGCGGCGTCCGCTTTAGCGTCCATCTTAATCCTCCAATAATCCGTTTAGAATCGTTTGCGTGAACTTCCAGTCCCGCATGTTTTGCTCGAATTCGCGGCGGCCCTTTTCGGTGATACGGTAGTATTTCCGCCGGGCGCCCTGGGTCTCGTCCCCCCAATAGGACACGACCGATCCCTCGGCCTCAAGCCGTTTGTAGCTTGAATAGAGGGTGGTCTCTTTGAGTTCGTACTGATCCCCGGTCCGTTCGAGAATCCGGTTGTAAATTTCAAAGCCGTAGGCGTCTCCGCCCATAAGAATCCGCAGAACAATGGTGTCCGTGTGTCCCCGCAGCAAATCCGATGACAGGGTCGCAGCCATAAGTTCCTCCTCGATTTTGACGGGGTGAATTCCCCCCGCAGCGCCCCGCCTGGGGCCTCCATACGCCTCTATCTTCGTGTCATAGTTAATGATATGTCAATGTACTACGACTGTCAAAAGTTATGGCACAATTTTCCGCCCCTGCTCCCGCGGCATAGACCAGCGCCATCCGCTCCCGGCCCGGCGGTCTGAGGGCGGGCGGTCTACGAACCGGCGGACTGCGATCCGGCGGACTGCGAACCGGCGGCAGAAAGTCCATGGGCTGTACCTTGCCAGGTGTTTTCTCGAAAGGCGCGGTTCCGGTTTCGTCCAGCAGGGCATAGACAAACTGGGAGCAAAACATGATGTTCGGCTTGGCGGATTGTTTGGTAATCAGGCCCAGGAGGTTGTAAGAACTGCCCTGGGCGTTGATCGCCGCTATCCGTCCGAGCATCAGCGCCTTTTCCGCTGGGCTGACGGGCAGCCGGTACACCGCGAAGGAGGCTTCCGGCGCTTTTAAGAGGTCCGCAAGGGTTTCCGGGTTCATGCCGGGGTGATTCCTCCCGTTGCCGCCGTTGTAACTCACCATGGCGGCGAGTTCCGCGTCAAAGGCCAGGGAGACGTGGTTATAGCGGCTGCCGGTAAAGCGGGCGATGAGCTTACTGGCCGCGCTTTTAGTATTGGAAAGCACGATATACACGCCGGGGTCTTCCAGGGAGACGCGGGCGCGGGCAAACCACTCCTCCGGCAGGGAGTCCCGGTTGATGTAGCGGAACGAGTCGTGCCGGGGCAGATCCCGCAGCAGCGACCAAACTTCCCCGCTGTCGAGGCGGTTCCCCTCCAGGCTTGCGCATGAAACGGCGCAGAGGGCCGCACAGAGCAGCAGAACGATGCAAGCCGAATGGTTCATAGGTAACTCCTTCAATGTCCGTTATTCTCTGTCTTTCATGTATCAATATACATCATATTATTA
>JAITHH010000014.1 GCA_031280065.1 Treponema sp.
GCCGGGGGAAATTTTTGCCTTCCCCGGGGTGGTTTTGGTTTTACCACCCCCCCCCCCCCCCCCCCCTGCGGTGAGGCGGAAGCCCCGGCATTTCCGCCGCTCTTACCGCATCCTGCCAGCGCCAGCAGCGCCGGGAGGATCAAGCCCAATGATACTGTACCCAGTTTGCTCATATCCTTCTCCTTAAACCTTGTATATTACTCGAAACAGCAAATCTGTTTCGTAGTTCCCGAATTTTTTGCCGAAGATGTTGATTCCTCCGTCATTGACCGCGTCTTTCTTAATGCCGATGCGGATCGTAAAACAGGGGGAAGGTTTCTTCAGCGTTTCCCGCAGGGTATGATCGGAAATCTTTTTCCCGTCAATGTAGGAAGCATCCTCTGTTACCGACCAGGTTTTGTATACGCCGTACTGGGTGTTGTGTTCTCCCCACCAATGGGGGGTTAGGATGCCCCGGACCCCGCCGAAGTCCGAAGGGCTGGTCCAGGTGCCGGTTTCGATGCCGTTTATCCACAAGGTTATGTCCGAGGGCCAGTCCAAGCGGCACAGCGGCGCTTCGGAACAGAGCTCAAGGGAAAGATCAATGTGCTGAACCTGGGCGGGATCGGTAATGTTGTTGGGGAATTTGTATTCGATATACCCGCTTCTGAACCAGATGAGCTGGGCGTTGATATGTTCGGGGTCATAAAAGGACGCGGGATTGTCAAATTCACCGATGATTTTCTCATAGCTCACCAGTCCGCAGGAAGGCTGGACAGAACAGTCGGAAAAGCAGCCGATAGGCAGGGAGACGGCTTCCGTCTTTTTTCCGGGATTTTTTTCTTCGGAAAAATCGAAAAAAACCCCGCTGTATACCGCCGAACAGATCTTTTTCGAGCCTTGGGTGTTGGGGATAACGTCGGTTCTGATGAGTCCTGTTTCCTCCAGTTTTTTGACGTTAGTCGCTATAGTGGAAAGGGGAAGCCCAAAATACTCGACCAGATCAGACAGGTGAATCGGTCCTTCAAGCGTTTTTTTAAGGATTTCGACCCGCAGCTCATTGCCCAGGGCTTTGGCAACGCAGAGGAGGCTCGTTATGTCCTTTCTGAGAATCCGCCGCATATTTTCGTCACCGTAAATTACCGCCGAATGTTCAGTCATTGACCCCCCTCTATTATTACCGTTTTTCTCAATGAAACATTGAAAAAACCTATTTATTCCATTTTTCTCGTAATAAGATGATTATAATACCCCTCTATCAGTCTTGTCAAGAAAAATCGCGCATATATTGAAATAGAGGCTTGATTTATTATCGTTTTCCCAAAATAACGATTTCAGATATACGGTAGCTCTGGTCCCGCAAAGAATGGAGGTTTATCGTAAGAGACCGCACCGCTTTTTCCTTAAAACTCAGAACCGAAGCCCCTCCGGGAATTCCGGGAAAATCAAGGTTTTTCCCTAGATTGCCGGCATTGGATGAAACCGACCACGAATAGGGATTCTCCCCGCTTCCCGCGCCGGGGTACACCAAAACGGACTTAACCAGTACCGGCTCGTCCCAGTCAAAGGAAATACGGGGAGACTTATCCCCAGCCCCGGCGAACCAGTCGTACTCACTGAATTTCCGGTAAAAGCCGGTTTCCCCATCTACCAGACGGCTGACCTCCGCCGCCGAAGATGAGGCGCGGATACGGGCGGTCCGGGCGATGTTACCGTAAGCGCCGCCGGAAGGACGGGGGTTTTTCGACTGAGAAGGACCGTTGATGTATAGCGTTCCATCGTCCCGGAAACCCAGCCGGTCAAACGCCATTTGCCGGTCTCCGCCGCCTTTTTGCGGGTCTGTATGGGTGTGATATACCGCCAGCAGTTCCGCGCCGTCCGGGGAAACGGTTACGCAGTTATGTCCAGGGCCGGAAATATGATCCCACAAGGGCGGCGACGCGAGGACGGGATTCTTTTCGTCTTTGATGAAACGCCCCAGCGGGGCATCGGACACGGCATAGCCCACTGAATAGGACTTATCAGCGTAAAAATTCGCCGAATACATCAAGTAGTAGCGTCCCTGATGTTTCAGCATAAAAGGAGCTTCGTTCCATTTCCATGAACCGCCTCCGGTTTCCCAAGGCTGTTCCGGCCAGGTGAGCAGAACCGGCTCGCCCTTGACAGAAAGCATATCCTCCCCAAGTTCTATGCCGTATATATGGCTTTCATGAGCGCCGTTTACCAAATTTTCAGAACAATCCCTAACGTAGTATAAATATATTTTGCCGTTATCGTCAAAAAACACATGGGCGTCGATTACCGCATAGCCGAAATCAAAAAGGGGACGCCCCAGAGCGTCAGCAAAGGGTCCTTCGGGGCTGACGCTTTCCGCAACGCCGATCCGAAGGCTGCTGTTTTTCATCCACCTGCCGGAATAGTACATATAGTATTTTCCGTTGCGGAACACCGCTTCAGGAGCCCAAAAGTCTGCCGAAGCCCATTGGTTGTTCCCCAAGGCGTTAAAAACAACCCCCAGCGCCTCCCATTCGACAAGATCGGTTGAGCGCCACGCCATAAATCCCCGGTTTGATGAGGTGGCGTAACAATAATAACGCCCATCCGGGTCCTTCAATATAAAAGGGTCTCCGATGCGTTTGATAGTTGAGGGGTTGGCGTAAAAAAGAGTAGACGCCTCCTCATCCGTAAGGGGCGCGGGCGCTTTTACGCACCCATTGAGCAGCGCTGAAACAACAGCGGCAAGCCGGCAGAATGTTTTATGAGTCCTGGCCATGTTAACCGAAGCATAACCTGAAACCGTATATGAATTCCATGCCCCCGAACGGCTTGACCGTGCGCCCATTGCTCATATCGCACAGGGGGCCTTATCCGCTTCACTTGCGCGGCGATCCGCTCTTTGGTATTATCTTCTTATAAATACATCCAGTCCAAAGGGAACATAAGGAGAACCAGATGGAAATATCCGCCTTACAAAAGGCCCGTTATGCGTATAAACCGAAACTGCCCGCCAGCCTGGCCGGGAACATAGACGAAATCGCCCTGGAATTGAGAGCGCCCACCGAATCAGCCGGGAATCAGGAGGCGCTGCGGAACCTGTTCAAACACAGCTACGGTAAACCTATCGCCGCCTTCACGCGGGGAGGGAAAAACGCCGCCCTCCGCCGCCGCCTTACAGTGGGGGTGATTCTTTCAGGCGGCCAAGCGCCGGGGGGTCATAACGTCATCGCCGGGCTTTACGACGGACTCAAACAGGGGAACAGCGGGTCCGTGCTCTACGGCTTTCTGGGAGGACCCAGCGGCCTGGTTGACAACAAGACCCTGGAAATCACCGGGGAAATCGTCGATCGATACCGGAACACCGGGGGCTTTGACATGATCGGCTCCGGGCGCACCAAGATCGAGACCCCGCAGCAGTTCGCCGCGGCCTTGGAAACGGCGAAAGCACTCAAGCTGGACGCGGTGGTCATCATCGGGGGGGACGACTCTAACACCAATGCGGCGCTCCTGGCCGAGTACTTCCTGGATCAGGGCGCGGCAACGCAGGTCATCGGCTGTCCCAAGACCATTGACGGCGATCTCAAGAACGAATACATCGAAACTTCCTTCGGCTTTGATACGGCGGTCAAGACCTACAGCGAACTCATCGGCAACATCGAGCGGGACGCCAACAGCGCCAAGAAGTACTGGCACTTTATCAAGCTCATGGGCCGGGCCGCCAGCCACATCGCCCTTGAATGCGCCCTCCAGACCCAGCCCAACGTCTGCCTCATCTCGGAAGAGGCGGAAGCGCGGGGGCTCTCCCTGGGGCAGACGGTGGATTCCATCTGCGCTTCGGTGGTCAAGCGGGCGGAGCACCAGGAGAACTTCGGCGTGGTGCTGATTCCCGAAGGCCTGGTGGAATTCATCCCGGAGATGAAGCGCTTAATCGAGGAACTCAATGACATTATCGCCCTCAACGAGGGGGAATTTGGCGCGCTGGATTCTCTTGCCGGGCAGCGCGCATGGCTGGGCGGCAAGCTCTCCGGGGAGTCGAATAAACTCTTGCAGAGCCTTCCCGCAGACATTGCCAAGGAATTCCTCATGGACCGCGACCCCCACGGCAACGTGCAGGTCTCCCGGATCGAGACGGAAAAACTCCTGATCGGCATGGTGGAAAAGAAGCTGGCGGAACTCAAGGCTCAGGGGCGTTACCAGGGGAAATTCAGCGCGTTGGGGCATTTCTTCGGCTACGAGGGCCGCTGCGCGTTCCCTTCCAACTTCGACTCCGGCTACTGCTACGCCCTGGGTTTCAGCGCGTTTGTACTCATCGCGTCGGGGCTTACCGGCTATCTGTCCAGTGTGCGGAATCTCACCGCCCCGGCGGATCAGTGGATTGCCGGCGGGGCGCCGTTGACGATGATGATGGACATGGAGCAGCGGCACGGTTCTCAAAAGCCGGTGATCCGCAAGGCCCTGGTGGATCTCGATGGCCGGCCTTTTAAGCGTTTTGCGTCAGCGCGGGATGAATGGGCGGAGAAGACCTGTTTTCTGTTCCCTGGGGCGATTCAATACTTTGGTCCGCCGGAGATTTGCGATCAGCCCACCAGGACGCTGCTGCTGGAGCGCCAGAAGTAGCGGAAGCCCCGCAGGGCACTTTAAGGGGGGACCGGGGGGCCTCAAGGTAGGCCGCTTTCGCGGCCAATTACACGACCCCGGCGGGGGCGTTGCGGGGGCACTCGGACGCGAGCCGGCGCAGCGTCCAGCCCCGCATGGGGGGCCGCGGAGAACCCGGAGGGTTCGGAGCGAGGGGGGCGTGCCCCCCTTTAATCATCTTAAGTTGTTGACACTGGGAGGGGCGCGGCCTCTGGCCAGGCGTCTTGACGCATTTTATGCTGTTCCAAGGAACACCTGGCGTGTCTTTTACTCCTCTCGGCCCATCTATGCGCTTTTGTTTCTATATATGGACGCCTTGGTTGCGCTGGCAGGGACCCCTTGGGCGGGAAAAACCGTGGTTTGAGGCGGAGGACGGCATATTTCTGCGCCCTCCGCGAGAATCAGCGCTTGGTTCCCGGCGGCGCAAAAGGCTGGACAGGGCCGGTTCTCTCCTTTATACTAGAAACATGGGCCGTGAACGACGCTGGGTAATCGCGGCGGTTTCGGTTTGCGGAGCTGTCCTGCTGTGCATAGGCGCGGTTTTCTTATGCCGCGCCCCGGTGCTGCTGGTGTCCGATGAAGCGGCGGAGGGGCTCTACGGCGGTAAACGGGCCTGGGAAAAGCGGGTTGCGGCTTCCCTGGCTCTGTTCAGGCGGGTACGGAGCGTACGGGTGGGGGAGAGCGCCGGGGCGGATGCAGTTGCTTTCGCGGCGGAAGCGGCGTCGGCCCGGCCCGTGTGCGTCCTGTTCCCCTACCGGTATCTGGACGGCGCCTTGCGTTACCAGGAGCGCCAGCCCGAAGTGCCTGTAGCCGTGCTGGGAGGCCGGATACGGCAGCTTCCCGGCAGTGCGGACGGGGCGCTGCTGGTTAGTACCGGCGCGGAATTGGATTATTACCGTGCCGGGCGCTGCGCGGCGATTTTCGCCGGGGAAAACGGCGGAGAGGTGCTGTTTTACCGGGATGAAACCCTGACGGCGGCTGACCGGGAGTCCTTTACCCGTGGGCTGCGGGACGGAGGCTGGGACGCCGCGCCCCGGTTCGTGAGCGGGGACGCCGCGCTTCCCGAACAAACCGCCTGTGCGGTTATCGCGGGGAACGCGGGGGAATCGTTTTGGAAAGACGAGCGGGATATTCCGGCGCTCCTCTTTTCATGGCTGGACCCGGCGCTCAGTCCCCGGAAGGTCAAGGTGGTCTTTGACGATTCTCCGTGGGCGCAGGCGCGGCAGGCGGCGCGGCGGCTTGCCGGGGGGGGCATAGAAGAACCGCTCCCCTCCGAAGCGGCGGTCATCCCCGGCCGGGTGGACAAGGCGCTGGGGGAAAAGCTGGCGCTGGCGCTGGGGGCCGTACCCCCTGGTGAAGGCGGCGGGGAGCCTGATGCGGCTGCCCTCATTCTACCGGTAAGGAGGTAAGGGGATGCTGGAAAATTCCAGTTTCGCGGAGGGGTTCGAAAAAGTGAATTTTTTAGCGGAAAAAAGCCGTAAGAGGTTTGACAAAAACCGGACAAAGAAATATAATGTATGTTGACCACAGTTCCTAGGTTTAAAGAAAGGAGTATGGGATGAAAAAGGGCATTTTGAGGGCCGTGTGCCTTATTATGATGGCCTCCATAGCAGCTTCAGTTTTCGCGGATGAAAACACGGTAGCTCTAGAGTCGGTTATTTTGGAGTCCTTTGACGGCGGCGAGGAATCCAAGTATGTTTGGAAAGCCGTGGGCAGCAAGTTTGCTTCCTCCATTGATGGGGAAACCTATCCGAAGGCAAATTTGATAGCCACATGGCCGGTCGCGCTTTTCGGCGCGAATCGTCAGGGGGCTGATCTGAAGAGCCTCGGCATTTGGGGGAAGTTTGACCGCCAGGGGTACAACTGGATAGACATTTACCCAACGCCCGCCGAAGCGGAGGAGGAAGACACCTCGCCGGCCGAGATTCCAATTCCCGGCCGGGTGCAGTCCTTCGATATGTGGGTATGGGGCAGCAACCTCGATTATTACATCGAGATATTTGTCCGGGATTACCAGGGAGTCGTCCACAGTCTTCACCTGGGGAATACCGCCTTCCAGGGCTGGAAAAATCTGCGGGTGCGGATGCCTTCCAACATCCGCCAAGCGAAGCGGGTGCTTCCCCGGCATGCTCCGCTCACGTTTGTGAAGTTCCGTTTGTGGACCCAGCCGGCGGAATCCGCCAATGACTTCCGGGTGTATTTTGATCAGTTCAAAGTAACCGCCGATATGTTTGAATCCGCCTACGACGGTGATGAACTGGCGGATCCGGAACGGGTGCAGGAACTCTGGGCCGGTGAGAGCGAAGAATAAGGAGGCTTTTGATGAAACGGTATGTTCTGGTATTGACGCTTCTGGCTTCGGCTGGGTTTTTGTATGCCCAGAGCGAAGTCGGCGCTACCGATCCTTCACGGATCGGGATAGACGCGGCTCAACAGAAGCTGAAAGAGGTTTCGGTTGAGAAATTCGAACACGACGGATTTTGGCAGTCCAATATGTCCAGCGACGACGGGTATGTTACAACCCGTCTCTTTGAGGGGAGCCCTGCGGGTAAGGAAGCCCTTGAGGATGAGCAGGACCTCGATATTCCCGACCGTTATGTGCTGGGTACCCGTGTAGATTACCTCCACCGGGGGCACACGAGCTTTACCCTCTATCCCGCGCGGCCTATTCCGGTTGAGGGAATTACCAAGAGCTTCTCCATCTGGGTGGCGGGGCGTAACTTTAACCATGATCTGTATATCCTTATACAGGATTTCCTGGGCCGGCCTTTTGAGCTGTATGTGGGCAAGCTGAATTTCCAAGGCTGGAAGAAGCTGACCGTGGCGGTTCCGCCCCAGGCTCA